>CAZOXC010000428.1:0-3841 GCA_964583205.1 uncultured Pirellulaceae bacterium
TAGTTTTGGAGACGAAAGACCGCCAGCCTTCCAGCTCAATGGATCGCAAAATCATGCGTTGCTCTCCTGTACCATTCGGTAAAGCTCCAGTAACGCACGTGTCGCCGTCTCTGGCGTAACATCGGCCGGGCGGTCGGCGGATTTTTCTGGGTCACTCAACGCCTGCAATCGTTTGGCAACCGTTTGCATGACTCCAGCGGGAATCGCATCCAGCCAGCTTTCATCGGACGGGCTGGGGGCGAGATTGGACCGGTCCATTCGGCCGTACAGGAATCTGGCTTGCATCAGTTCCTCGATACGCATCAGCTCTGCCTGATCCTCGTGATGGAGGATTCCGCCAATTCTCAAATTGACAAGGGCCTTGCTGGGCTCGAGCAACGATTCGATCAGTTCACGAACACGTACGGCATCACCGACATCGGTCAACGTTTCTTCGATCACCTCCCACTGCAAACCGCCTGTTGGAATCGATTCCAAAACGGGAGCACTGCCTCGCTGCTCGATTTCAACCAGTAACACATTTCCACTGTCACGCTCGCCGAACTTAGTCGTTTCATGGGTGCCGGAATAAGCCATTCGCACGATTCCATCTGACGACGGATAAGCAGAATAAGAATGCCAGTGTCCGATACCGAGGTAATCAAGCCCGCTTCTGGTGGCGGCGTTCCGAGGAATGGGGTAGTCCGTCTCGGCCTGCGCGATTCCCTCAACCGTGCCGTGACCGATGCCAATTGATATTTTGGGATTCGCCGTAGCGTTGATCCATTCGGTAGGATCGGAAAGTGAATACTTCTCAAACAAAGGACATGGGTAGAGTGTCGCTTCGTCCAGTTCGATCGGTTTGGCTTCGGCAATCACATGCAAATTTGAGTGCGAGGTCCAAGCGGGATGCTCCCAGACCGATCCGGAAACAAGGGGGTCATGGTTGCCCGATATAAGATAAACGGGCCCTGAGAAACTGCTCAGAATGTCGGCGACCTTTTGAACTAGCACTCGATCAACTGCGTTGTCTTCGAACGTGTCGCCGGCCACGATGATAAAGTCTGCCTGTCGACTCGCGGCTGCTTCTACAACGCGCCGAGCTGATTCCAACCGCTCCGAACGGACTCGTTTGCCAACCGCTCCGACATGAGCGGCTTTCATGCCGATCTGCCAATCGGCTGTATGAACAAATTTTACCATATGGTTTTTACTCGAAACTCAATTCGAAAAGTTAACGCAATCTCACAATTGGACGCGGTGAAAAAGAGTTAGATACTATCGTCTAGCAATACGAGGTCTTGATTTGAATCTTGACTCACAAACCACACCCTTATCGATTATATGGAGATTTGTCTCAAAACGCATCGACACGAGTACCCAAAACTATTCCCCTGCTGCGCCTTCAAGAGTTGCATCATACTCTTGTTAAATATAAGAAAACGCCTGACGTGAGTCATCCGTTGACATGCGGAATCCGTTAAGGTCGGCCAATCATGACAACAGACACTCCAAGTGATTTTGTTGTATCTATCCAAAGACATGGCATCCGAGAAGCGATTCCTAAAAGAACCCAATGTACAGGCGCAAAGGTTGCGATTGTTGCAGGTAAGGGAAAACCTTCACGCTGAACCACAAAAAGGGTTCGATCAGTTGGCCCTAGGAAAGCGTATTCCGGTCGAAGATGCCTACCGAAGCGTGGCAGAGCGCATTCGCGAAATTGAGAATGTCATCGGCTAGTGGCGAACGTCATCTATGTACGACAGGAAAGAGGCGTCCGCGGCGTGACAATCCAAAATACGTCATCGAAGCCAGCAACATAGCAAACCACAAGACGCTCCAACGGCGAAGTTCTGGCCTTACGCAAACACCATGTTGCAAACACCACTGCGCAAACACCACTGCGCAAACACCACTGCGCAAACACCATGTTGCATCCCTAGTCGCTGGATTCGGTGTCGGGCTCAGACCGCCCGACAAACCAAATTGCGGTTTCAATCAGGACGTATGTGAAGCACAACCCAGCAAACAGCATGGCATAAAAAGATATGCTGTTGCTAATAACGGCGGTTTGCGATGCCTGCGAGAACGATTGCAGCATCGAATCCGCATCGTCGACAGCAGTAGGCGTGGGCCAAAACAGCATTGCGACCAGAGGTGCGCCAAAAAATGCCACAAAGAGTGAAAGCAATCCGATACCAATACCGGTCACAATCCGAATGCGTCGAAGGCGATCCATCTGATTTCTCTGGCGTACAACGGAAGGTTTTTACAACACTGCTTCTAACCGAAGCCCAAAAGCGTCACAACACCAATCAGCTTACCAAAAAGAAATCACGTTGCCAAAGAGGCAGTGTCCGCGGCATGGCAAACCAAAAAGAGGCAACGCCGCGAGGAACATTGCAATCCAAGCGACGTTCCAACGACGAAGCCACGGCCTTGCGTAACAACCATGTTGTCGCGCATTGAAGCTCAGGGAAGGTCTCTATTTCTTTGGACAGCGTAATGGCATTTCGAGTGACCTATTCCCGACAACAAGTAATAAAACGGCAACCCGGTTGTGGGTTGCTTAAGTAAATCATTCTAGCACAAGGAGCTTGTTGCTAAAAAATGGGGCAGGGCAATCGCCATTATACGAATTGATGCTTGGGAAAACACGTAAATCGAACACGGTTCAGCCAAGTCGTCACTGGCTTGATCGACTCGGGCCCGCGAATTCAAAAAATTACAACATCCAATTGCTTGCCAGACGTCGTGAGCTGCACTTGCTGCCAGAAAAAATCTCGAGTGCCCAAGGCGGATTCGATCGGCCGGACTATTCCGCCCAAGTCCGCTCGCAGACCTTTGGGAACTTCTTTCGATCGAGGTCGCTGGGCGTTCTTGGAAATCACCAGCACGTTGTATTCCACGTTGGGTTCCAGCGCGATATTGAACAGCCCATCAGAATTGACTCGCACGACCGCACCACCAGCTTTTTGAATTCTGCTGATCGCCGCGTTGTCAAACGCTTTGAATTTTTCCGGATTGACCAAAGCACCGTCCGGTCGTTCGTCCAGCGTCGCGTCCCGAGGAAATACAACCACGACCGCACCCATGTCGGGAACTCGCTGATCGGAAACCGCTGCAAAAACAGAACCGCTCAACTCGGTGTTGCTGAACGATGCAACTGGTTGCTCAGCCGGGCGACCCAGCCAGCCAACCATCAGCCCGAACAGAAAAAACGAGGTCGCGACAGTTCCCAATAAAGCTCCTTGCGAGAACACGATCCATCTGGGTATCGACAAATTGTTTGCCTTGGTCGTCTCCACTGCGATTGAACTTTCAACATCAAGGGATTCGTAGTCCTGGCCGCCTTCTGTCTCGAACCGACCCTCGACAACGACATCTTCTGCCGATCGCGATGAATCCAATCGCGCTGAATCCGATGATTCCTTTGGCAGATCGAGTTCGCGATCGCCGGACACCGACTTGTCTGGTATGAACTCGTCCAGATCGTAGGCAGCCGGTTGATCTTCATTACCAGGCACCCCTGAAATCGCCAGAGAGTCTTGATCGATTTTGGATTGTTGATCCGGCAATGAAATATCGAATCCTGGAATAGACAATTTCCGCCGGCAAGAGGGACACTTACCCTTCCGCCCGGCAAACTTGCGCGCGATTTTGAGCGGTGTTTCACATCGAGGGCAAGTAAATTTGATGTGCATTCGATATTGCTCGACGATCGTCCAGTAAAAACAAAGTAACTGCAAACAGAATAAACCGATTGTTTCCGCCACAGTCGCGAAAATTTCTCAAAAAATGGCAATCGATAACGCACGATGATTGAGAAACTCCTACAATTTGCCAAGGGGAGACTTACAGG
>CAZOXC010000429.1:0-3839 GCA_964583205.1 uncultured Pirellulaceae bacterium
CGCTTATTACCTGCACTATCAAAACCGTCGCCCCGATTACGTGGCAGCGTTTTTCAATGTGATCAACTGGACTGCCGTTTCCAAAAGATACTCGGACGCCAAGTCTGGTGTCGCCGCTGGCTAACAGGATTTTATGGCATCAAATAAGCTCGACCTGGGGGTCGAGCTTTTTTTTTGCTAGCGAGACTTTATTGCATTGAGAGATCGACGTTGACCCTGTCGATTTGCATATCTACTATCCCGCGGAATTTTTCGGTGAAGTCGATCCCGCTCCATTTTCAGGCATGGTTGATCGTGAACCGTAAACACTAGAGGGAATTTTGATGGCAACGCGAATTGGCGGAATCCGATTTTGGACATTGGCACTTGCAATAGCAGTGGCTCCTGTGGCATTTTCCGGATGCCAGACTGGCAAAATTAAAATGCCGAATTTGGCCTTCTGGAAAAAAGATGCGCCGCAACTTTCGGCGCGCCACGAAAACTATGTTGAGCCTCCGGCAAGCCAACTGAGTCCTTCGGGCGCCAGCCTGGCCAGCAACAACGATTCGGTCGATGCACCGCCCACTCGTCCTCCATATCAAGTTGATGAGTCAAATTCCGGCAGTGATACTCGAGTAGCTTCCAATTCTGGATCGGGGCTGAAACCCTATTCGGCGACGGTCGAAGAAAATCGCAGCACTCTGGATTCCTATGGTTCAGGATCTCGTTCGGAAACACAAAATCTGGACTCGCCACCTGTCGAAATCCAGACGCCTAACAGACAAATCAACGAACTGGCCAACAACTCCGCCAACAATAGTTCGGCCGATGGCAGTTCAATGCGAGGCGGTTCTTTCGGTGGTGGTTCATTCGGCGGTGGTTCAACATCGACCAGCAGCACCCCTTCCAACAATACAGCACGTGCCTCGCAACCGGCTAACGGTGGTGGGACGTTTGGCTCAACCCAACCAACCAGAACTACCAACCCATATGCAACAGCCAACAACGCTTTAAATGAAGCGGCAACTACGCTTGGGTCGGCTGCCGAAAACAGCTTGGACAATTTATCCCAAGCCGCAAATCAACTTGCATCCAACACCGGCGACTATCCCTCGACTTCTTACAAGTCATTTGTTCCCCAAACACCTTCGGTCGATGCACCGACTCACCAAATCGATGTCCCTGCATCAAATCGCTTGCACCCCATCGGGGCAAACACGAACTTGACGACTCAACAGCCGACAACGACTGTCAACGAACCGAAGGTTCTCAATCCTTACGTCAATCAACCACAACAGAATTCGCCACTGGCCCAAGTCAGTTTGAATTCGAACGATTCACCTCGAGCCTCTGCAATCCAAACTCAATCTGAACCGCTTTTGCCGATGGCACTCACGCAATCACAGGGTTCCTACGCTCCCGGCAGCGTCTCTGGTCCCATGCAACCTCGACTGCCCAGCGCAAATCAGCCGACTCAAAGGCAGCCGATCCCGCAACAGTTGATTCCGCGACAGCCGGTCCCTCAACAATTGGTACCGCAACAGCCGGTTCAACAACAATTGCTCAATCAAGGTCCACTTGATCAACAGATACCGAGTGGCGGTTCGTTTCCTGGCAACTAGAATTTGCCGCACCTAAAACAATCACTAATCCACGTGGCGCAGATACTCGATTAAATCGGCATTCAGTTGCTCGAGTCCGCCGAAGTGTTTTTCAAAAACTTCCAACCGCTGTTCAGGATGTTTTTGATCGAGCGGCTTCATTTTCGAAAGCTCTTCCAGATAGCGAACAAAATCTTTTTGTTTGCGGTCCAGCAGAAAGTAAGCCAGCGCCCACGCTTCTGCATATGCCTCGACCGACTGCGCAGGATCCCTGAACCGCTTGTCGTCCTGGATCAACGTCGTCAGCGAATCATCAGCCCGAGTTCGCAGGGAGTCGCGAAACTGCTGCAGCCTCAAAGGATTGACTTTCCCCATGCCGCGCCAGCCCGAGCGGCTTTCCAAGTCTGGTGTTTCGAAAAACATGGCCAGCCCTTCGTTCAGCCACAGCGGCGTATCCGCCAGCCGCTGCTGCATCCCACAATTGAACATCAATTGATGCGTGGCCTCATGAATTACGGTCGCCACCATCGAAAATGCATTGGGCTGCGACAACATCGTATTGATTTGTTGCGAACTTCGAGAATTCCGCACGTCCTCATTGTCTTGCGCTCCGGTCAAGTCATACATGGCGACTCGATTGGTGAACAAATTGTAGTAGGCCACCATCGTTCCGGGCTCCTGCCCCAACTCCTCCACAACGTAACGAGAATAGTTGGCTTCGTTGTCAAACACCAGAACTACCAGCGGAACATCCGGACTGGAAAGCTTGAACCGCCGAGTCTTCCAGTAGTTTTTGAAACCCTTGTAAAGACGCTCGTAAAGTGCACCAACCCAGCGGGCGTAAGCGGGAGAAGTGTTGTAGGCAACGACATAATTTCGAGTCGTATGGACTCGAAATCCCTCGGGCAATTCGGCCAGTAGACGCTCTTCGGTCTCTTCCTGTGACAGTGCCTGAAACTCGTCCTCGTTTTCGATGACTTCATCGTAGTCACCTGGCTCCAACACCCACAATCGACCATCCGTCGAACGGAATAACAAACTTTCATCCTGGGCGATTACCAACAACTGCCCCTCGATTGTCTGCAGTTCCCCATCACGGGTAATCTTCAACTGGTCAGCATAAGTCGTTGAAATCGAGCCTATTCCGCTGCACAAAAACCCAACCAACATCGTGATCAGTACGCGGATTTTGCCTGGTCGCCAATGGGCAGTCCAATTCACCATTGCTATCACTTTCAAGTTGCGCCCTGTGAATTCACATCCTGCGAGATATGAAGATAGCTAAAGTTTAACGTTTTTGCGTTTCGAAACAGCAGCCAAATGTAAAAAGATGCCAGTTTCACAAGATCATTCGCTTGTAGTGATTCGAAAAACAATATGGATAATTCCGTCTAAATTATCGGGCACTCAGATTAGCGGCTCAATCAAAAAGCGTGCGAAGCGAAGTTGGATTCATCACACAATGAATTCGAAGCTGACGCTGCGCTTGTTGCTTGCAGTGACTTTCATTTCAACCTTTTGTTCGGTCGGCTGCAGTCGATCCTGGTATCGAAAGTGGGCTGACGAGGATGCTTATCAGCTGATGCAGAGCAGGCAAACCAACTTTCTCTGGGAGTTGCCCAATCGGACCATCGAGCCTGACCCTCGCTCACGACTGGCTGATGAACACTGTCCGGATTGCGGTCCCAAGCCTTGCGACGACCCAGCCGCCCACCAATATATGCGTCAGCCTTATGGCATGGACAATACCAAATACTGGGATGCGATTCCCGATAATCCGCACGTCGAAGGGATGCGCTGGCTGGGTTACTTGCCGGTGAACGACGAGGATAAAGTTGTGCTGTCTCGAGACACATCGGTCGAGTTAGCCTTGCTACACAGCCGCGATTTTCAAACACAACTCGAAAGTGTCTACCTGTCGGCACTAAGTTTATCCAGTAATCAGTTCGAATTTGACGTGAACTGGTTTGGCGGCGCCGACACTGGCTTTAATGCCTCGGGCGAGGCCCCTTCAGCAGTCAGGCAGCTTACGACAAATACTAATATCGGTTTTATTCGCCAACTGGCGGCCGGCGGGCAACTTGCGGCAACTCTGGCCAATTCATTTGTTTGGGAATTGGGTGGCAATGGCAACAACTTCACCGCTTCGTCGGGAAGTCTGTTGATCTCGCTGACTCAGCCTCTGCTGCGAGGAGCCTTTCGTTATGTTCGCCTGGAGTCACTGACTCAAGCTGAACGGAACCTGCTCTACGACGTGCG
>CAZOXC010000430.1:0-3836 GCA_964583205.1 uncultured Pirellulaceae bacterium
GGTTCCGACGTTCGTGGGGCAAGCCGTCAAATAGCCGATGTCGCTGTTGAATGCATAGGTCAGATGTTTTTCAATTTCGTCGTCAACGTTGTTGATCTGATGCCAGGCAGTGTCCAGATCGAAACCACTCTTCATCAACTGGATCCGCAAGTGGTCTTCTTCGTTGACCATCAAGCTCAAACTTTCCTGCTGATCGATCGCCACAGCTCGAGCTCCATCGCTGTCGGCATGTTCGCGGCTGATCAATTGTCGCTCGACCAGAAACTGTCGATCCAGTGATTCCAGATCAGCGACATTGAAAAATGTCAGATCATCCAGGTTTTTGTTGCCCTGCAATCGTTCGCGCACAGTCGATTCGATGTTGAGCCGATCGATATCAGTACAACGCTTGATAAACGGAAAGTCCGCCAGGTTGCGGGCCAGTCGAATACGACTGCTCATCACGATATCAGAATCAGGACCGCTGCCGCGGAGCCATTCGCCACATTTGTTGGTCAGGTCGTCGACGCTCACTCTAAGCCTTCCTCTTCAATCTGGCGAATTTTGTCACGCAAGCGAGACGCATCTTCGTATTTTTCCTGCTCTACCGCAGTTTTCATTTCGCGTCGCAAGCGGATCAATTGCGTCTGAGCTTCGGTATCCTGAACGCCACGTTTGGGCCGCTTGCCAACATGTTCCACTTTTCCATGAATGCTGGCCATCAAAGGTTCCAGCTCTTCGGCAAAGAAAACATAGTCGTGAGGACAACCCAATCGTCCCGCCTGACGGAATTCGAAAAATGAGATTCCGCAGATCGGACACTCGCGCTGATCCAGTTCAGCCAGTTCTTCCGCCGTCTGGCCCAGCTTTAATTGTTGAGCCAGCAAGCCCGACAAGGTCGGAGTCGCTTCTTCATCTTCCGGGTCCGGCGAATGCTCCAGGTAGTCTTTCGCACAGTCCGGACACAGATGAAGGGCCAGAACCTCATTCTCACCGGTCAAATCGGTGATATGGAAGGTTGCCGGTTTCTCACACTTTTGACATTTCATGCAGGGCTCGATTCAAGTCGATTGTTGATCAAACTTGTTGGCGTTAGGATCGTTACTCAAATTACCAGAAACACTTAGTGAATCTTACGCGTCGTAGCGGTTTGGGTTCAATAGTGAAGTTGTCGCCGACACACACAATAATTATGGCATTTCAACCGGATTTCGAAGAATTTAAGCAACTGTTTGAGAGTTTTGATGCAGTTCCAGTTGCTCAGGCGATTCTGGCGGACGACCTGACACCAGTTTCCGCATTCCATCGTATCGATTCCGGCGAGGACGGTTGCCTGTTTGAAAGTGTCATCGGCGGCGAACAGGTTGGGCGTTACAGCTTTCTGGCAAGTGGCCCTTACCAGCAAATCAGTGCCTTCGAAAATTCGGTGACCATCACCGTCAATGGACAACAAAAGACCATCGAGTCGGATAACCCTCTGGAGTCTTTGAGAGAATTAATTCAAAAAATCCAGGTTGCACCCGCCGATTCATTACCGCCGTTTCGAGGCGGTGCCGTCGGATTCGCCAGCTACGATATCGTTCGCTATGTCGAACACCTCCCGAACACGCCTCACGATGACCGGGAAATTCCCGATCTGTCATTCGTGTTTTACGATCGCATTCTCGTTTTCGATCATATTCTCAAGCGACTGTTCATTATCGTTCTGGTTTGGACAGACAAATTTGATTCGCCAGAACTGGCGTTCGCCGATGCGAAGAAAAGAATCGATGCCACGGTGCAGCAATTGGAACGGCCCGTGACCACGTCTGCTTCGTCAGTGCTGCCCGAGCACGTTGAACCGATCGAATACCAATCCAACTTGACTCAAGAACAATATTGTCAGGCCGTTGAAGACTGCGTGGAGTACATCAAGGCCGGTGATATTTTCCAAGTTGTGCTCAGCCAACGCTTGTCGGTAGAAGCGGAACTCGACTCCTTCGAGATTTACCGCAGCCTGCGAGCCCTCAATCCAAGTCCGTTCATGTTCTTTCTCCGCTCGGGCGAAGTCACGCTGGTCGGCGCTTCACCGGAAATTATGTGCCGAGTCATGGACGGTCAAGTCACGGTACGACCCCTCGCGGGAACCAGACCTCGAGGCAAAACCGAAGCCGCCGACAAAGCATTGGAGCAAGAACTGTTGGCGGACCAGAAGGAGCGAGCTGAACACACAATGCTGGTCGACCTGGGACGAAATGATGTCGGAAAAATCGCCACCTTTGGCTCGGTCGAACTGGTGGATCCGTTTTCCATCGAACGCTATAGCCATGTGATGCACATTTCTTCGACCGTGTTCGGAAAACTCAAAGAAGATCTCGATGCGTTCGACGCCATGATGGCTTGCCACCCCGCTGGAACTGTTTCCGGAGCTCCCAAGGTGCGAGCGATGGAAATCATTGATGAGTTTGAGCCCCACAAACGTGGACCCTACGCAGGCGCGGTCGGCTACATCGACCACTCAGGCAATATGGATACCTGCATCGCATTGCGAACCATTGTGATCAAAAACGGAATCGCCCACGTACAGGCTGGGGCCGGAGTCGTGGCCGACAGCCAGCCACTTTCCGAATATCAGGAAACGCTGAACAAAGCCAAAGCACTGCTGCATGCGATTGCGGTAACCAAGGCAAGATTGTCAACTTAGGATTAGTTTGACGCTTTCGCGCGATTGTATTAAATGCGACAGAGTGGACTAAAAAACAAAAAAAGCCGCATGCTCGGAAATAAATCTAGCTGAATAGATTGTAAAGCCGCTACAGTTGCAGAGGTTCTGCGAACATCCCCTCCCGAGCCGGTTAAGGGTTTCTCCGGTTTCGACGTAATTGACAAAACAGATTGGGCGACCAATCAAGTATTTCTATCCATCCGGGGTACGTCATGTCTCACCAAGCGCTTGTTTCTTTTCAAGACACTTTTGCCGGCAATTCATCTACCAGTTTTGATGGAGTTTCAGCTGGGGCCAACAGTTCGGGTTTCACATTCAATCCATTTCAATTCGCGCAGATGCAGTCGCACATCACATTCAATGCGCAAACCGGCGTAGTGACTATCAACGGTACCAATAGCAACGACCAAGCCACGGTTTCCAAATTGTCAGCCAACAATCAGGTTCGAGTTTCACTGGTCGGCAGGGAATCTCGAGTGTTCGATCAGATCGATGTGCTGCGAATCGATTTTTTTGGTCGCGGCGGTGCCGATGAATTTAGAAACAGTGCCGACAAGAGTTCGCGTGTTTTTGGTGGTGCGGGCAACGATCGATTGTTCGGTTCGACTGTCGCTGATGAAATCCACGGCGGAACCGGTGATGACGTGATTAGGGGCAATGGTGGAAACGACATACTCTACGGCAGTGAAAACAATGATTTGATCAATGGTGGAAGCGGAAACGATCAAATCTACGGGTTCACCGGTAACGACATACTGATCGGCGATGCCGGAGCAGACGCGATTTTTGGAGGGACCGGCAACGACGAATTGGTTGGCGAAAGCGGCGCGGATCGACTGGTCGGCAATGACGGTCATGATCTGCTGAACGGAGGTGGCGGAAACGACAGAATCACTGGAGGGTCAGGCAACGATACTGGGCTTGGCGGAGATGGAAATGACAGTTTGTTTCTGGGAAACGGAAACGATGTGGGCGATGGTAACAGAGGGAATGATCTGATCTTCGGCGGAGATGGCAGTGACCAGCTAACCGGCGGTGGCGGAGCCGATCGTATTAGGGGCGAAAATAATGACGATGTCATTACGGGCGATAGCGGTGACGACGAACTCTACGGAGGACGAGGAAAGGACTCGATCTCAGGAGGAACTGGCAA
>CAZOXC010000431.1:0-3834 GCA_964583205.1 uncultured Pirellulaceae bacterium
GAGCGAAATCATTCAATCACCGATGCTCCCTGGAGAGGTACGCCGCCGAACGGACATGGCAAACAATAGTGGTCAATTCGAATTAACGAAGGCCCACATTTCCTCCAGTTCTCGCTGGCGACCGCCGGAAAGAATTGGATAGCGACACCAGGTTTTGGGGTCCAGGTTTTCATCATCCAGATGGAACGAGGGCGCGTAGCGTTCTCGTTTCCACTGGTTTCTGGTAAACAATCGAAAAAACTTTTCGACCCATTGCGCCAGAACTTGTCGATCAATCTCCGGGTAAGTACCTGACATTTTGATAAACACCTCAACCGGTGTTCGCTTGTCACGAATCGCCAGTCGCTCGATTTCATCAAGCTTATCGTAGGGCATCAAGTCATCTTCGTCCGTTTGACACGAGTCCTGTGGGCGTAATTCGGCCGTCGGCGATTGGCAATTGATGGCCGACAATTCAGGGATCGGTGCCAGCCCGCTGGGCCCTTCAATTTCCATCCAATGCAGCCAGCGCCGCAAAAAAGCTTTGTCAATTCCGGCAATCGGCGCCAGTCCGCCACTGGTATCGCCGTCCATCGTCGCATAACCAACAGCCGCCTCACTGCGATTGCTGATCGTCAACAGCAGAGCGTTAAACAGATTTGACAACATCCACACACCCGGCGAACGGACTCGAGCCTGAATGTTCTGCAAGGCAATGTCGTCCTGTTCCCAGGTCAACTCTCTGCCAATCGACTGACTGACCATCGAAACGTAATCATTCACCAGTGCGTCGACATCAAACTCGTAATGCCGAGTATGAATCGCGGCCGCCAATCCACTGGCGGCTTTTCTGGTGGTGTCTGAACTGTTCCCGGTCGCCTGATACACCGTCGTCAACAGTTCGGCCGACAGTTGTTCGATTGAACAGTCATTGTCCTGCAGGCCAACATAACCGATCCGTTCCCGCAGTCCTTCGATTTGTAAATCTGCCAATGCCAGTTCCAGCATTTTTCGAGCAAGTACAATCACGGACGCCGAATCGACTCCACCGCTGAGCGAAACAACAACGCCTCGCGAACGGCTTTTGACCATATAGTCAAACAACGCCAGCGAAACAGACCGAGTAAACTCTTCGAACTTGATATCCTCGCTGGTCTCCCAGTCTTCTCGAACATTTTCCTGAACCACTGGCGAAACTTCAGGATACTTGAACTCGCATCGCACAATATCGGATTCGTCGCCATCCAGATCCGGCTCGAAACTACCGGTCCTCAAACGTGACATCCGATTGGATTCGATATCGACAGTGGCTTCGGTCAAAAGCACGTCTTGATAGGCAAAGCGACGGCCGGTCTTGAGTAACTTTCCACCGCTGGCGATCATCGCATCGCCATCGTAGACGGCTCGCCCCGCTTCGTTGCCAACCAGGTTGGCGTAAACGTAGACCACATGAAAAGCTTGCGAGCCATTCACGACAATTCGCCTTCGAACCGCGTGCTTGTCAAACGCAAAATGACTGGCACTGGGATTGAGAATCACATCCGCGCCGCGCGAAGCGAGGCTGGAACCCGGCCGAGTCCCCACCCAGGCGTCTTCACAAATTTCGAAACCGATCTTGATGCCGCCACAGTCAAACAGCAAGTCTCCGATTGGATAATTTTGACCAAGGATCTCGATGTCACCGCGAATACCATCCGGCCAGCGTTTGAACCAGCGTGGTTCATAGTGAATCCCATCGCCAGCCAAATGTTGCTTGGCAGCAACTCCCACGATCTTGCCATCGCACAACAGCGCCGCTGTGTTAAACAAACCGCCCGCGTACATCATCGGCAACCCTACCGAAACAGCGATGCCTTCAGTCTGCTTTACGATCTCCGCCAGTACTTCCTGAGAGGTTTTCAGAATCCCTCGGCCATGGAATGCGTCTTCGCAACCGTAACCCGTAATGCAAAGCTCCGGCAAACAGAGAATCCCAATCTGATTCTCGCGAGCCTGTTGAATCGCTTGAATGATGTTGTCGCAGTTTCGTTGCCAATCCAACGGAGTTTGATTGAGAACACCGGCCGCTACTCGAACTAATTTCATGAGTGTCCTGATTGTCCAGTCTTAGAATCATCAAATTCTTACGTACCAAATGGTTCAAGCCAATATCGGGCCGATAATTCAGGTAAGTTAACGAATAAAATGGCGGCTTCAGGGAGTTGTGTGCGTCAAGCAAACCCCAACATTGGATATAATTAAGGTTTAACAGGCCGGTTTTGCAGGGGAAGAATTTTTTGGCTGTTTCCAGTTTTTACTGCCCTAACTGTCACGACAATATTGAATTGGCAGACGATTTCGCCGATTCCAGTATTCAATGTCCGCATTGCAAGCTCGAAGTGGGGGTGCCCGACCGTGACCCCGACGCCGAACCGACGCTCGATGATTTACTGGATCTGGGCGACAAACAGTCGAAGAGCGTTGCAGCTTCAAGCTCGCGGCAACCTGCTGCCCATGAACCTCTGGAACTCGACAAAGACGATTACATCGCCGAAACCGAAGACGACGATGATGAAGTTGCCGACCTGCCCGATGACTCGTTCGCCAATCTCACGGTTGAAGATCTGGACCTGCCCGATACTCAGCCTGCCAACGATGATCGTCAGAGTGAAAAACCAACCGACGAACTTTTTGGCGATGACTTGCCGGCTGACGGCTCCAGCGGAATGGCCGCCATCAATCCGATCGACAACTCTGCAACCACAGAAGACGTCCAGTTGATCGACGATGATGACTTGACCGACCTGAATGATATAGTCGATGTCTCCGAAAATTTCGCAGCAAAAAAGGAAAAGTCGCTCAAGGAACTGAGCGCGACGGATCCGTTTGAGCACGATGAATTTTCGCCCTTGTCGATCGCCGGAATTACTCAAGCCGACAACGTCGTTTCCGAAACTTGTCCGATCTGCGGCTCAATGGTTTACGCCAAACCCAGCGAGGTCGGCCGCAGCAAAAAATGCCCCGATTGTTATTCGATGGTCGAAATCAAGTCCAGCGAACGGCTTGATTTGATGGAGCCGTCAGAAAAACAAATCAAAGACAATACGAAGCTGGGGTTCGAGGATAACGCGAAGCAGAGCGATAGAGACGCAACCACCGCTGACGGAGCAAGCCAATCCGATGGTGGCCATTCGGCTGACAGCGATTCTGACAACAACGTACCTGGCAGCGACGAAGACATTTACTCGCTCGCACCACTGGAAGATCGAGTTACAGTCGATACTCGAATCGAAGTCGAGGATGTCGACCCGTTGGAAGAAGTCGCTGAATTGGAACGCAGGCAAAAGGAATCCGCCGCCCAGCAAATCGAACGACCCAACTATGACTTGCCAGGCTTCAACCAGCCGGAACAGATCCCATCGTTTACTGACGATGGCACCCAGGAAGAAGCGATCATGGTAGCACCGGTCGATGACGAACCGGAAGATTCTGCTCAGGCTTTGCTTGTCGAACCAGAAGAAACAGCTCCCGCGTCGCCTGCCGTCAGCGCGATTCCAGTTTCGCCGGCGCTACCAGCGACGCCCTCAAGTCCTGCTGGAAAGGATCCCGGCGAGTCGGTGATGGACGATTTGTCTGCAGATATTTTTGGGATCAGTGACAACGATATTCCAAGTGAACCGGATCCGCCCGCCTCTCAAGTTGCAGATGATCCCAAAGTACCGCCCCAGGGCTCCACGAAACCGACCGATAAAACTGAGTCCGAAGTTGACTCAGAAGATGATGACGATGATTTTTTCGACGTTTCACCGATCGCTTCTGAATCAGAAGACGAATCGCTCAAACAGTTGGAAGATGACATCTTTGGCACCTCGCAAG
>CAZOXC010000432.1:0-3823 GCA_964583205.1 uncultured Pirellulaceae bacterium
GGCAAAGCTCCCTGTCGGTTCCATGCACGGCATCACCGCCACAAGTTCGAGCCAGCAATTGATTTTATGTGTGATTTCGTTAGCTTGACGCGTTCATCGGCATTCATTCGAACAGGCTGACGAGTTGGACAAACCCAAGATGATCACAGGAAAGTGAGCGGCAAATTGAGTTTTGGTGAACGGCTTTGCAATAAAATTCGCGAGCGAGGCACACCCTTGATCGTCGGTTTGGATCCACGGCTTGAGCGACTGCCGCAGGCTTGTCTTGATTCTGACATTCAACCTGGTGACTTGCCGGCCGTCGCGAGTGCTTTTGAAAAGTTTTGCATCCAGGTGATTGATGTTGTCGCTCCGTTGGTTCCGGGCGTTAAGCCGAACGCAGCCTTTTTCGAGGCGCTGGGGCCGGCCGGAATGGAAGCGCTGGCTCGAGTCAACCGTCATGCACGAGACCAAGGTCTGCTGGTCATCCTGGATGCCAAGCGAGGCGACATTGGTTCTACCGCAGAGGCCTACGCCAATGCTTTCCTGGCAGCCAACAACGTTTGGGCGGCCGACGCACTAACCGTCAATCCGTTTCTGGGTTGTGACTCCCTGGAGCCGTTTGTGCAAGTTGCCGAAGAAAATCAAACTGGTATTTTCGTGCTTGTTAAAACCTCGAATCCCGGCAGTGCCGACTTCCAGGATTTGACTCAGGATGGAAAGACGGTTTCTGATCGAGTGGCCGAGTATCTTCAGCAAAAGAATCTGCAGCAAACTGCGGCACTCGATTCCGATTGCCGGTTCGGCAGTCTGGGTGCGGTCGTGGGAGCCACTCACCCCGAACAAATCGAAACACTCAGGCAAGCAATGCCTAACGCGATCTTCCTGATCCCGGGAGTTGGAGCGCAGGGCGGCAAAGCATCAGACATCGCAGCCGCATTTAACGATCAAGGCCTGGGCGCGATCGTGAACAGCTCGCGAGGAATCATTTTCGCGTATGAAAATGAGAAGTACTCGGCTGCCTCCAATTGGCAAGCAGCCGTGGAACAAGCAACCCACAAGACGATTTCCGATCTGGCCGAACACACCAGCGCCGGGGTCTTGCTCAAGACCTGAGAACAACCGCTACGTCTGCGGATTCGAGTTCAGCGCCCGGCACTAGCCCTGCGAAATTGGCAAGTATCGATAGGGTGAAGTCAGCACCAGCACGGCGGCTGCAGTGCAGAAAGTACGACTGGTAATGCAGTGGTGACCGGTCCAGCTCCCGTCTTTGTTTTGTACTGAGACAATTTTGTCACGGACAACCGGATACCACTTGTTCCAGTCTTCGCCGCCTTTTTGCAACATCGTTTCAGTAATCAAGTGGAATGCCAGATACTCTTCACCACCGGCTTGAGCAAATGGAGTGCTGTCCTTGTTGACCAGTTGCAGGACTTCTTTAAATGCATTTTGAGCCGTCTCCGACTCATCTTTTTGCATTTCATAGAGAACTCGAATCCCGGTCGCGTTCTTGTAAAGGTTATGCATCCAGCCGCGATTGGTGGTGGCGTTCTGCTCCATCTTTTTGAGCAAGTGTTCAGCGGTTTTTTCGGGAGCGGCACCGACCTTGAGTCCCACCAAACCAGACGAACGAAGTGAAATCCATCCCATCACGGTACCCAGAGTGGGAGCCCAGGACTGACTGCCCCAGTCGCCATTGGGTTGCTGCGCTTTAACAACGGCTTGAGTAATCTTGCGGAGACCGTTGAGAACGGGATCTGTATTGAGGCCCTCGCCGAGCAACTGCGTCAAAAACAGGCCCGCAAAGAAACTGTGCGCGTGACGACCGATTTTGTTTTGCAGTTGTGTCCCGGTAGCGCTGGTGATGTCATCCTGAGGCATCGCTTCGGTCTGCCGCAAAATGTATTTTCTCATTTCCTTAAGTTGGTTTTTGCGAGGCCCCTCATTTGGCGTGCTGCCGTGAGACATATAAGCCAGTCCAACCATCGACGTACAACCAATGTCAGAATTGGTGCCGATATCGACGCCACAACCACCATCACTGTTTTGAGTCTTCTTGAGCCACTCCAACGCCAGCCGAACGGCCTTTTCTGATTCGCTGTTCACATTGGCTTCAGCCGAAACTTCGCCACTGCTGCTTTTGGAATCGTCTTCATTTTCTTCGTTGTTAAGCTTCCACAACATCATGGAAGCACCTGCGGCCGGCAACAATGAAAGAACTTGCCGTCGATCCAAACCCAGAAATTCCAACTGATTGGCGATTTGACGATTCAAGATGCTCTTACGATCCATGACATTTCCAGCAAAAAGAAACCTGTAGACTCCGACTCCAATTGTACCCGATTTTCAAAAATCGGCCAGTTTCAGCCCATTAATCAATAATCAACGCCTAAAAACCGCATTTGTTACGGTTTACCGAGGCACAATTGCGGATTAGCGGAGTTTTGGGGCAGCTGAATGGAGAATCGCTTACTTTCTGACCCTGAGAAATCCGCCAATTGTAACAACGAATTTTACACAATTAGCGAACAACAGCTGGTCATTTCGGCAGTACATGAAAGTGCCAAATCACCATAGGTGCAGTTTGAAACGAAGTTGCAGCAATCAAAGTCAGCGGTTTCGCAACGCTGAACCTGTTCGTCCGACTATTCGCCAGCGAGGAGTTCTGAAATCAGCGCCAGAATCAATTGGTAAGAATAGAAGATGCTGCGATCAAAGTTCGACAGATTCTTTTTCGACTCGAGTCAATTCGGCAAGGCGTTTTTCCAACACACGATTACGCTCGATCAACCGAGTACAGTTGTCCCCAATTTCACCCCAGTAATCATGGTCGCGGAAACGAACAGGCAGCGTTTCTCGAGAGTTGACAGCGTTGTCCAATTCGCGTCGCAGTCGCGACATGGGTCCGGCAAATCGATGTGAGAACTTGAGCAAGTCATAAACTACAAAGGGAACGATCAACAGCATCATGGCAAATACTTGCCAATGAGTTTGCCAGATGTCGGCCAGATGCGCAAACCAAACTTGTTCTGGAGAGAATATTGTGCGGAGGAAGGCCAAAGGAAGAGTGACAAACAGTGTACTACCAATCAAGATAAACAAGACTCGATAGACCAATGCTGTTTGAATTCGGTCGACAAACAACCTGGTTCGACTATTTTTGTATTGGGCGTTCATGACAACTGACAGACTTAAAGGGAGTAATAAAAAAAACAGATCAATGACTAGTCGGATCCAAGACCCGAATCATCAAACGCCGAGTTGATTTCGTCGGAGTTTCCATTCCAAAATCCGCCGGTTTCCGAACCAACAATTTGCACGGTCGACAACACTGCACCAGCGATCAGCATCAGCATGATTGCGTACTCAGTTGCTGTTGCCGCACACTCTTCTGAAAACAGCCTTTTCAAGGCTTTCTTTAGACTTCTCATAGCATTCTCAATGTTAGAGGCTTGAATGAACAAACCTTTGGGCGAAACTATTTTGTTCAAAAAGCCTAGGGCAAAAACCGAACCGAGCATACAAATATTGACCCGTGCAAACATTTACAGAGCAGTTAAATCTGCTTATGACGAATATTCGGAATGCAGCAATTCCGAGCAAATAGCAACTCACACAAGCTTTAAATATTTGCGATTCGCTTGCGGGGCGATACCGTGGAAAGAGAGTCGGGCAGGAGTGTCCAACCTAAAACTGCTTAGTTTGTATTGCCAAGAAGCAAATGGACTAACCAAGCCACTGACAAGGCGCTTAATCGTTCGAGTAATTTTCGAACATCGATTCCAGATCGGCCTCGCTCAATTTGCCTTGAGAAAACAGAATCAGGTAACGCAATTCTAACGGC
>CAZOXC010000433.1:0-3818 GCA_964583205.1 uncultured Pirellulaceae bacterium
AGCGAGACGGTTGGAAATATTCGCGCTGGACCTATCCCGATTATCGAACAGAAACGGTATTGGAATTCGTAGAAAAGTGTCGACTTTATTTGAGGGATCGTTACAAAAACGAATTCCGGGGCAAATCCAGCGATTGAATCTCCTAGCGAGCTTGAAGATCCTCGAAACTATGCCATCATGAAATTTGAGGAAAGGACGTTATGAAGAAGCTATTAATGGTGATTTTCGGTTCGCTGGTGCTGGGTATAGCAGCCGGTGCAGGTCTATTCTTGATCAACCACGTAAACGTGGAGGAGCATTTTGAGCCTTACAACATGAACACCGAGACCGACGAAATCCGTCCTTCTCTCTAAGGTATCGTTTAGACATCCAATCAATTTTCGGTCCCTTTGGACAAAATTCGATTTGAACTTGAGTTGGGCGATGGGTGGAGTGTCGGAATATCGACGTTTACCATTTTGCCTATAGTGATTAGACTTGCATCCGATTGGCCCATTTTTCCATTTAAGACCGTATTGCCGCAGGTTTTTGAATGTTTGCAAGATTTTGGTGGACGCCGCTATGCGCGGCTTGTTTGTTATTCGTAGTTTTGGGTAACTGGCGAGCTGTTCCTGTTCAAATTGAATCCAGTTCCGAATTTCAGGCCAGCGCTCTCCATGAGGAGGACGCATCTCATCTGCAGAATGCATCTCAAGAGCAAGACGGTTCTCAAGAACAGCCAGTAGAGCCAAAGAGCGTAAACCAGGAAGAAGACAAAATCGAAATCAAGCAGGAAGAGTTTGAGCTTCCTCCGTTGACCGATCCCAATTTATTTGTTGACTGGGACGAACCTCAGTTTGCCTTGTTTCTTTCCGGTCGTCAGCACGGCTACATCGAACCTTGCGGTTGTACGGGACTGGCTCGTCAAAAAGGTGGGATGATGCGGCGTCATCAATTGATGAAAGAACTGCAGGCTCGAGGCTGGCGTTTGTTGCCGATTGATGCCGGCAACCAGGTCAAGCGATTTGGAGTGCAAACCACACTTAAGCTGGGCAAGACCTACGATATTCTTTGCCGGACCATGAATTATCAGGCAATTGGTTTTGGTCCGGACGATTTAAAGCAGTCTTGCACTGAAGTTCTGCAAAAGATGATCAACGCGCAGCCTGAAGGATCCAATCCATTCGTTTCTGCGAATGTCGTTCTGTTGGATCAGGACTTTACCAAGCGATTTCAAGTCTTCGAAATTGGCGACGTGAAAATTTGTGTGACTTCAGTTCTGGGTGACGAGTTCATTGCGGACGCGGCAAGCGACGACATTCAAATCCAGACCGTTGACGAATCCATCGCTGATATCTGGCCATCAGTTTTGGATAAGGAATGCGACTATCACGTGCTGATGGCGTTTACCTCGTTGGAGAACACTGAAAAAATAGCTCGGACACATCCCAAGTTTGACATTTTAGTGACTTGTGGCGGTGCTGGAGAACCAACCATGGTTCCCGAGACCATTGAAGTCGGTGACCACAAGACTCGTATTGTCCAAGTGGGCAAAAAAGGAATGTATGTTGGCATCCTGGGCATTTTTGATGATGCGGAGAATCCCATTCGTTATCAACGAGTTCCGCTTGATCGCCGCTTTGTAGATTCCGAAGAGGTCATGGAGTTGTTTATTGATTACCAGGAGCAAATGAAAACCCTGGGACTGGATGGGATGCAAATTCATCCGGTCGCCCATCCCTCTGGGCGAGAATTCGTTGGCTCAGAAGCCTGTTACGATTGCCACGATGCCGAGTGGGAGATTTGGCGGCATGGAGTTGAGCGTGACGAAGACAAGACCGGACCGCATTGGCGAGCAACGCTTGATCTGACCGACCCCGGCGAACGCACCCAAATCAAACGACACAGCGATCCAGAATGCGTCAGTTGCCATGTGACCGGCTGGAATCCGCAGAATTATTTTCCTTACGAAACAGGTTTCCTGGATCTGGAAGCCGATATTGATCTACACGGCAATGGCTGTGAAAACTGCCATGGGCCCGGCAGTATGCATGTTGCCGCAGAGAATGGCGAAGTTTCTGCTACTGCTGAAGAGTTGAAACAATACCAGCTGGAATTGCGAGTCACTCTGAAAGAGGCTCGGGAAACACTGTGCATGGAATGCCATGACCTCGACAACAGCCCTGACTTTCATGAGCCGGGCGCTTTCGATCGATATTGGGAGCAAATTAAGCACGGTGGCAGCGACGAGGACGAAGAATAGACTTCGAACTCGGCAAAAATAGCATTGCACAGCTAGTTAGAATTAGCCGGAGTTGTGCCCGGAGGTGCCACCATGCCTGTTTGCGGAAGCAGTTCGAAAAACTCTTGTAATTCGGCTTCGTCTTTCAACTGATCGAGTTCCTTAATAGGGCGTAACATCGATCGAGTAATCTCAAAGGCGAAAATTCCTTTCTCAATTTTTTGTATCAACATCGACTTGGCATATTCTCGATAGTCTTCCGCCTTTTGACGATCTTCGTCAGAGACGGACTCCTGGGCTTCGATTGATTCGGCGATGAATAAAGTGGCGATCATCAAATCCAATTGAATATCGTCGCCAAGGTTATTGGCATTGCCGTTGGCTTTTTCGAAATCCGTGATGGCTTCTGCCACTTCGCCCAGTTTGGCTTTGCACTTGGCACGGTCAGCCAGAAATTTCACCTCGAAATTTCGCTGAACTGTGATTTTCTCCAACAAAAAATCAATTGCCTTGAGCGCTCGAGCAAAGTCCTGATTGGCGATGCGATCGAGTACAAACCCTTGAATCACCGCCAGGGTAAACGCTTTACTCTCGGGAGCATTAATGGCAATGTCACGATCGATGAGTTCGTCAATCGTCAATTCAATGGACTCGACATACTGATCTGGCTTTTTCTGTGCTCTGTAAAATTCACCGAGCAAGCCGTGTTGCCGAACGTGCATCCCCAGCCAGACTTGCAGATTGGAGTCGATTACATCAGGCGGGATGTTCCCTAGTTCCTCAATCCCCTGCATTGCCATTTCAATTGCCAGGTCAGTTTGTCCTTGATTGTGTAGTTGGATTTCGTTTGAAATACGAGCATCGTAAAGCTGTTTATGCGTAGCGAAATCGTCGGGAGTTTTGGCAAGTACACTTTGGATCTTTGCGAATTGCTGTTCAAGCAACTGCAGCGCCTTTTCAGGATTGTCAACGAAAAGATAGTGTTGGGCGGCGTTTTTGTTTACCTCATTGACCACTAAATCTGCTTGCGGATTATTGTATTCGGCAAGCTCACTCGCGAGTTGTCTGGTTTCTTCGACTAGCTGTTCTCGCAACTCAATCTCAATTTGTTGATTGGTAAAATACTGAGCGAGCCGGCTGACTAAGTGAGTGTACGCCAATTTCGTGTCCAGTTCTGCGGCATCTCGCTGTTCCAGAAATTCGTAACTTTGATGTGCCGTCTCGTAAAAATTCTTTACGACTTCCGTCTGCAGCCTGTCTATCGCTACTCGCTCAATCAGAGTTGCCTGAGCTTCCATATTCAGTCTGGAACCAAAGGTCACATAAATGGATTGAATCAATTCGTTTTTAAATTCGATAACATTGGGATTCTGCTCGGCCAGAGCCTTCCAGGAATCGACAGCGACCTGGCCTGTTTCCCAGGATTTGTCCCATTCACGCAAGTTGGATTGGGCAATCGTCAGTCTTTTTTGCGAGGCGGCCGCCAAACGCCTTACATCAAATGAGTCAATGAGTTCCACATCAAGGGTTTTGGATAACCACTCGGTAGATTCTCTTCTGGTAGCCAACGAGGAGCGGGATTCCGCATCATCAAGAG
>CAZOXC010000434.1:0-3815 GCA_964583205.1 uncultured Pirellulaceae bacterium
AAATCCAAGAGGGAACGGGTTTCCGCCTTCCAAGAAATTTGCGGTGGATGCAGGCAATCGGGCCGGAACAGAGGCCCGGTTCTGCTTTGGTAACTCCCCGGCGAAGTTGGGCAGATATGCGGTCACTTGTTTTGAAGTAGATTCGAAAAAATGGGTTGTTGAGAAAGTCAAGAGCCGAATGCCCAACGACTATGGGTTCTTCGACCTGATGGGGAACGCAAGTGACTGGTGTGCTGATTCGATGCAAGATGAGCAATCCAGTCGATCGACGCGGGGAGGAGATTCTGCATCTTCAGGTTTGTTGTGGTTTAACTCGGGCGTAGCCAACAACGCCACAATCAATTTTCGTACTCCTGGCGGGATACGACTCGTACTGCCGTTGGATTAGGAACGCGATTTGAAAGCGTTTTAGGGCGCACAAGTTGACTTATTGATGCGTGATTGATACTGGAATCGGCTGGATGTATGGCGGAGAACCAGCGAAATAACAAAAACTTGAATTGAATTTCTGGAGATGAGATGCCTGATTTTAATTTGCCTGCATACGAATCGGAGAAGACGTCTGATTACAAGATGTCGGCCGATGACATGCGCTATTATCAAGAGATTGTCGATCGGAATCTGGACTATGTCCTTAGCAAGCCGGGAGTTATTCGGTTTGGTGTTGGCTACAAAATGGTTGATGGCGAGATCTCAAATGAAATCAACTTGATCGCTCTGGTCAGCAAAAAGCACATTCAGGTGCCCGAAAGTCAGCGCATTCCCAAATTCATCGATGGCGTCGCAACAGATGTTATTGGAGTCGAGCAACTGATCATTGAGAACGAAGCAGCCAAAGAGGCGCTCGCAAAAATCCAAAGGCTGTTAGGGATTGTCCCGGATCGAAACAGAAAGTTTGATCCGGTCACTGGCGGAGTTGCAATCCGGAATCGCAATGTAGGAGTTGACAATCCTGGAGTACTGGGCGCAATCGTCTTTGACAAGTCCGGAAAAGCTTTCGGATTGTCAGCGCAACACGCAATCGGTGATCAAGGTGCCGGAATGAGAGCTCGTCCCGGCGATCCAATCAATCAACCATTGACTGACAAGCCGTCTGATGAGATCGGTAAATTGTCAAGATTCGACAAAGACCTTGATGCAGCCCTGTTTGAAATCAATTCGAAGCGAGAATATTTGTGTAAGGTGCAGGGTAATGAGGATCAGAACCAATCGCCTTTTGAATTGAGCGAGGCCTCGCAAGCTCGAATCGGTCAGGAGGTTGAGTGCCCTGCTAGGCGAACTCACAGCAAGGGGCGAGTGATGTATTACCTTACTCACAATGCTCGTTCGCAAAGTAGCGGAAGACAAAAACGAGTCCGCACGGTAGTCATTCAATTTGCCAGTGGGTATGCAGTAACGAGGGCTGGCGATTCGGGTGCAATCTGGGTTGATTCCAAGAGTCGCAGTCCGGTTGCAAACCATACAGGCATTGCCCCTGTGTGGTTGCCCAAAAAGAAATTTGTCACCATGGCGATTGGAACTTGTATGGAACAATTATCGGATTGGGGAAAATTCAGTTTTGTTCGACCTGTCGTTTTTGATCTGAAACAACAAATCTCAGACTACGAAGTGACCAAGCTTGCTCATAACGATAGTCTGATGGTGTTCTGCCAACGGCCGGGCCATGCGGAAAAGATTCTGGTCAAAGAATTTAATCGTGACTTTAAACAACTCGAAGAAAAAGAAGTTGATCTTTATCCGAAGAGCGCTTTGGCCGTCAGCAAATTCAAAAATCAGTATTACGCCTGCTGGCGGGGAAGTTCGGACAACATTCAACTTGCCCAGTTCGTGCCCAATAGCCTGGACATCAACAAACCATCGGTCAGCGGTTGGAAAACCAGAGTAAAACCAGCCATGACCGAGTACAAAGATCGCCTGGTCATTGCTTATTTCGATTCCCTCAACAATCAACTTAATGTTGTACATTGCGACAAGTACTGGAATTGGAGTCATTTCTATGTGAACAACATTAAGTCCAGGCTGGCTCCTGCCATCACGGTTTTTAACAATCGGGTGATCGTTTGTTGGTCGGATATGGATTACCGGATGAAGCTTGTTCAGATGGATGTAGTCAGCAACAGCCCGACTGTCACGTACTATGACACACTCGGATTGCGAAAAAGCAATCATTCAACCGCACTTGCGGTCATCGACGGCAAGCTCTGTTTGGCGTACACCACATTGATCGGCGAGTTGCGAATCATCGAGACTTCCAATCTCTGGAATTGGCAAATTCGACGAAAAGAGGCTGAGCAGATTCATTCTCCACCCAGCCTTTGCGAGTTTGATGGTCAACTGCTGAGCAGTCGCCAGGTTACTAAAGAGTCATCCTCAAACCATGGAATGCGCCGGACTAGGAGTACCCACTCGCGGCGACGTCGTTCCCCAGGTAAGGTTCGCTAGTTGACTCCGCCTCCAATTACGATCACTCCGCCACAAGGTGGAGGCGTGCAAGATCCTGCGGGCATGGTACCGTTGCAGACTTTCCGTTGACAGTCGCAGTATAGCAAACAGGTTTGCTTATCGGCTTGATTAGTGCAACTGTTGCAGGAGGATTCGCAAAGGCTATACTCGCGATCGCAATCCTGCTGAACCGAGGGCCAGGTCCCACCGTTTTCTTGGATAACATTCGGTTGAATGACTTGGCCACCATTCACGATGCCACCATTCATGTTTCCACCGTGGACCATTCCGCCTTGAACCATTCCGCCTTGAACCATTCCGCCTTGAACCATTCCGCCGTGAACTATTCCACCGTGAACCATTCCGCCTTGTACAGCGTGACATCCACATCCGGAGTTTGAATAGTTATAGGATGGAGCTTGATAAACTTGAACTTGGTATCCTTGGTTGCAATTTGTATTGCAATGATTGACGGGTGGGCAACAAACTTGTGGTCTGCAGCAGTTGTTTCTGAAACCTCTGAATAATTGTCCGCTGGCGGTTTCTGCCACAAATGACACAGCCAGGCAAACGATCAAAAGTGAACCGGAAAAACGAAGCATAATATTGCTCTCCAAAAAAAATTATTGTCACCGAGGATGGTCGGTGGCATTTCGAATCTACGCGGTATTATCAATGCAGATTTTGAAAAATCAATCTTTGAGAAGCGAAAGCAGTAGATTTGGCATGAACTTTCTGCCTCCACTCCGTTGGAAAGCGGTTTGGACCGATCGATAGTGGTGAATTTTACCCCACTCGATTTTTCAATTCGAACGGCCCGGCAGCGGTTTCGAATCTGACATCCAGATCGTTGAGTTCGGCGGGTTTGTTGGTGGGGAGCCAATTGCGACCGACTCTGGGTAGCAGCAATACTCCCTCGAAATCTCCGCACCAAACGAAGTCATCTCGAAAAACAGCGCCCTCAACCAGTTCGATTTTGAATTTGTCAATCAACTCGGCCGCGGTCTGGCGAGGATCTTCGGTAGGGATTCCGATTTCATTCAGTCGAATCACATCGCCGATCGCGAATGTCGATTGGGTTTGGTGTCCCAGCGAAGGTCGCTCGATAAACTCGGCCAGGTTTCCATCAGCATCGTAAAAGTACACGGCCCTGCCATTGCCGAAATCAACAATCCGCTCGCCTTCATAAAGTAAGGGCTCGAAATTGCGTTCGTCCAGAAACTTGATTAGAGCTGGCAGGCAACCGGGTGGAATCAGCCAGCAATAATGGAAGCAAAATTGTCGCTCGGCCGCAACGAAGTTCAGCGTGTTGGCGCCACATTGGATCGTGAGCTGCCCGTGGTCAATTCGGGAACACTGGAAACCCAGAACGT
>CAZOXC010000435.1:0-3801 GCA_964583205.1 uncultured Pirellulaceae bacterium
CGATCACAAACGAGCACTGGACATAATGCGGAAACGGTACCAGAGTGATGAATCCAAGAACCAGTGCCACGACACAGGCCACAATGGCGAAGCGATGTTTCTTGATCTTTTCTTTTCTGCCGGGAATCCAGAAGTATTTTCCCAACGCCAGAAAAGGCAGCAGAGCCAGAGCCACAATCAACAGGATGCTAAACATTTTGGCACTCGATTCCAATCCTAAAGGTCGAAACAGTTTGACGACGATAAATGCGATGATGTAGACGATAAAAATTTTGAACGCATAGGATGCAAAGAAATAGCTGGCCAGCATAAGTTTGGTCGTCCAGGGAGTTTTACGCTCGTCAGTCTCATCAATTCCCAGACCGTGAGTTAAAAACCAGTTGCGAACCAGTTTGTCCGAACGCTGTGCCAGGTTGGGAATTTCCCAGACGTCGCACAGAACGAAGTACATGTCGAATCGCAACAGTGGATTGCCATTGATCAAAATGGAGCTGACCGAGCAAAAGAACATGACGGTCAGAAAAATATACTGCCAGGTTCCTGGTTCACTGAACCACCACAGAAACGTGGCGGTTGCGGCCATTAAAAGTTCGATATAAATCCCGGCCAATCCGATGGCCGCCCGTTGCGATTTTTTGGACAGCCGCCAGGAATCAGAAGTGTTGACAAACAGTGTGGGCATGAACACCAGGAACATCACGCCCAGTTCATGAACGCTGCCTCCAAATCGTTTGCAGACAATTCCATGAGCAAGTTCATGAATGACTTTCGTGACAACCAGCACTGCGAACAGAATCAGCCAGTTGGGAGGCCCGAAAAACTCGGACGCCGCCGGCAGTCGTCGCAGCAATTCGCTGGATTGTGTTCCCACAAGTAACAGCGCGGAGCCCATCAGCAAGATCGCGACCGGCAGGAACCAAATGGAAAACATCCAGCCAAACAAGGGTGTCAGGAAGTTGAGAACTCGATCAGGATTGAATCCTTTCCAGCGAATCGCCAGAACATTTTTCATCGAGTTCAGTGTTTTCCTGGTCTTCTTTTTTTTGCTGAATTCGTAGAGGTGCCGCCCCTGCCCTGGCAAGCGGGAAACGACCAGCGTCTTTTTATGTGCGTCGGCCAGGAAAGCTTGAATTTCCCGGTGAGTGATACGGTGCGGCGCGAACTTTTCTTCAAAGCGTTCCTTGATGTCGTCAACGCTGTTTTTTCCGTCGAACCAACGGAGAATAGAATACTCCTGGTCATTGAACCGGAAGAACTCCATGGCGATCTGATCGCCGACCACAAAGAATTGCTCGCCGCGATAATTTTGTTCGGATACGACCAGATCTTCCCGACAGGAAATCGGCAGCGGACGATACGGACTTGCGCTGAGCTGGCTCATGATTCAAGTGAATGTTGATTTGAACGATTGGCTTAATCGTTGGCAGCAACGGGTTCTTCTGCTGGTTCAGTGTTGGGGGCGGGTTGTGTATTGGCGATGGTGATCGACATTGTGCCCGACATGCCGGGCCGCAGAATCCATTGGGTGTTGCCTCGGTTGTCGACTGCCTGTCGATTCTCAATTTCGAACCAGACCTGGTATTTGCCATCCAGTTCAATTCGGGAGGCGGCGTTCTTAATCGTGCCATTGAAGGCGAGTGGCTCTGCCAGACCGTTAATGACAAATTCAACTTTGGCTCCCGGTGCCTGGTGGGGAGGAATTTGATCGATGTTCAAAAATCCTTCCGAGATCAGTTTGTCCAGTCGCAAGACGCTGACAATCGGATCACCCTGTTGGACCCATTCACCTGGATAGCTGAATACTCGAGTGACCGTTCCGGTTGCGGGCGAACTGACACTGCGTTGCGAGATTTCACGTTCGGCCAGAATCAACTGGGCCTTGGCTACGTCGCGATCAAGTTCAGAATGTTCTTTGGAGATGATCGAATTTTCGAGGCTGATCCTGCTGTTTTTTAATTCCCCGACAATTCTGGCGCGTTCCAGTGCCACGATCGCATTGCCCAGACGTTCGATGGTTGTCTTCTCAAGTTCAGCAACTTCCAATCGAGCTTTGCTGGCTTCAATGAAGGTTTCGTCATTGGCCCGTGATTCCGCGGCCGCCAGTTCTGCACTGGCGACTTCCAGCCGTGCTTTGGCGTCCGATAAATCAATCTGGGCAATCAGGCTGCCGGTCGTGACCTGATCGCCTCGACGCAGTTCCATTTTGGACAGGACACCATTTCGTTTTGCGGGAACTTGAATTTCCTCCGTCGCATTGACCACGGCATCGAAATCAATGGTCGTCGAATTCGTTTCTTGCCCAGTGCAGAGAGAGGTCGAAAAACCAATCAAGGTCAGCGCGAGCAGTTGAAGGCTGAGGATGGATATTTGACGTTTCATCGGGATACTCATATTCAAAATGGATACACAGGTGTGAATCAAAATTTGGGTAGCAACGTTAACTGAACTGGAACCAGACTCGGCGAGTCCAGTCGAAAAACTCGTAGAGTTTGCAATAACCAATTGACCGCCGACCGGCATGGATCTGAGCGACTACCTCGGTGCCTGGCCGGGCAATGGACTGGCTGGAGTGCGGGTGGTCCTGCAAGTCCACCAGGGCCCGTAAGACGTTTCCGTCCTGTTCGTTCAGGTTGGCGGCTGGTGCAATCTGGCGAACGGAGCCTTCCATAAACTGGGAAGGATTCGAGGCCAGGCAGTAAGTGACTTGTTGTTTTTCGTCCGTCGATTTGTTTTCCCATTCCTTGAGCACGTAGCCGGAACGGTTGTCGGGAACCCGCAGTTCCAATTCCCAGGGGCCAGCGGTTTCTGCGACGACCATTAACAGGTCACCCGGTTTCACGGGCTTGTCGGTCAGGCGTTTGGGCAAGTTGAAAGAGATCACGATTCCCTGACGAGGAGACTTGACCAGCAACTGGCCTCGTTTTTCATCCAGCAGTTCGAGTCGTTTTTCGAGCGACTTGATGCGCGATTCAAGTCTGGCTGTTTCCTGCAACAAGTTCGATTGTTCGTCGCCTTGCGGAGAAGCGGTGTTGCGATCAGCTGTGCGAATTCGGTTGCTGTTGCCCAGCATCCGCCTCTTGATAACCGTTTGCAATTGAGACTGGGCGACTCGCAGTTGCCCTTCGACTTCGACGAAATCGGCTTCCAGTCCCGGGTTCTTCAGTTTGACCAGAATTTGATCTTTGGTGACAGTATCTCCGTCAGCCACCAACAGTTCATCGATTACGCCAAACTCTTCGGCGAAAATTTGTGAACGTTCGACCGGTTGTATGATTCCTTTGCAGCGAATTTTGAAGTCGCCCGGGATCAGAATCAACGCCGCCATGGTCAGCAGCAACAATGCCGTAACCGCGAGTGCCTTGTTGCGATGGTGGCCTCGGAACAAATCCGCGACCTGGCCAAGACGCCTCAGTACCGGCATCATGAAGAAACCACTGTATTGATGAGCGGCCGAGGCCGAGTTTTCGATAATTGGCTGAACTGGTTCCCATTGTTCGAGCAAGGTATCCCGGTCAATCGATTCGCCAAGCCCCTCGACCACGATCACGCCAATGACTTTACCCGGTTTGGATTCGCGATCCCGGACAACGGCCGCCAGGTCGTTTGGGTCGGTGGAAGGTTCTGGATGTTTCAATACCGGAATCAGGGCAATTGACTTTGTATCGGCTGCCTCAAAGTATTTGTCGAATTGCTTGAGTAGACGATTGGGCAATTCATCTTCGTCTTCCGGCATGAAAAGATGATCGGACATTTTCGCTGCAACATTGGACAGGCGTTCGATATGGTGCAGGGTTGGTGATC
>CAZOXC010000436.1:0-3794 GCA_964583205.1 uncultured Pirellulaceae bacterium
AGCGAACGTCAAGCGAGTCTGGATCCTTCATGGTGCGCAAACCTTTAATCTGGTTTGAGCGGGTTTCAGATATTCAATTGTTTTGTGAGGCATACATTTGTTTTGATTGTGAGCCCAAGCCGATTTCGATGAAGGTCGTTGTCCTGCAGGGCCCCAAAGCATGTTGGGTGAGGAAGGAAATCGCTGGTCGAAAATCGTGCGAAGTCTGGAACTGTTTTGCGAAGTCGTTGTTGGTCGCGCTTAGCTACTCAAACGGATGTAGGTTGGGTACTCTTGCTCGAGTCACTTTCTACAATATCGACCCGAAAGCCGATCACAAAAATTGGAAGTTTGTAGAAGGCCATCTAATCACGCACAATTAACTCTGGTAATGGGCAAGAGTGCCCGGTTCTACGGAGTTACGTGCTCAGTTGAGTAGCTACTGGCCGATTGGCCGGGAAGTTTCAGGATTCACCGCAGAAAATGAAAAATTCTGGTTGTAACTTGGCGAGATGGATAGCGCTCGAAACAGAAATTTCTCATACATCGAAAAATTCACTTGAAGACAGTATTGACGCGATGATGCTTCAAGTTTCTGATAAAGAAGTAATAAAAAAACCAATTTAGATTGCTGCGAAGAACTATGTCTGAATTCCCAAACAATGATCCGAACAATCCCTTTGAAGCTTCAAAAATGCAGTTGCCACCTGGTGGCGGCACTCATGTAGACAAATCAAAACTCGCTGCACCGGCGATGGCGATCCTGATTGTTTCAATTTTGGGTTTGTTGTATTCAATCGCCAGTCCGTTTATTGCTCCGATGTTGATGGAAGCAATGAACAATGCGATGATCGATGTTTTGCCTGACGAAGATGCTCGAGAGGAATTTCGTCGCCAGATGGAAGAGCAACAAGCCAGCCCGATGAATGGAATACTAACATGGGGTGGAACGATATTCGGATTGATTATTGGCGGCTTATGCATTTTCGGGGCTTTGCAAATGAAGAATGCCAGCTCGTACGGCTGGTCAATGGCAGCCTGCATCATATCTATAATAGGGATGAATTTTTGCTGTTGCCTGAGCACGCCCGTTGGAATTTGGGGTTTGATCGTCCTGTTAAAACCAGACGTGAAAGCAGCCTTCAATACACCGGGTTAGCCAGTCAATTCTCTTGAGCAGGTTAGTCCGAGTCGAAGGTGTTCACCGATAGTGTATTGCGGTTAGGCTTTGTTGGCTTTGGCCGCAATCGCTTCTGCTTTGGCCATTAGTTTCTTCTGGTACCTGGACTGAATCAGGTCCACGATTACCAGAATCAGGATTACGAAGTAGAAAGTTGCTTTGGCCATTGGCTGGATTTCGTATCCGAACAAATGCAGGTGAGCCAGGTGCGCGCCTTCGGATACCAGCAGGATTCCCACAATAAACAGAATGAACAGTCCCAGGACTTCGTACATTCTGTTTTTCTTTAGGAACTCGGAGACTTTGTCAGCCAACAGGATCATCAAGACTCCGCTGACGATAATCGCCAACGCCATTACCCAGACGTTTTTGGTGAGTGCAATTGCGCTGAGGATCGAGTCAAACGAAAATACCAGGTTCATCACCATGATCATGAATATGGCAGACCCGGCACTGCGAACTTTCTTTTCCTTGTGCGCGTCATGCCCATGATGAATATGCAGCATGTGCAGAATTTCTTTGAATGCCGTGTAGATGATAAAAATCCCACCGATCAGGACAATCACCGAGTGAACAGTGAAGCTGGCGGCAAAGAAGTTGCCCGCATCAGTCAGGTCATACTGGGTATGGGAAAGTCCGGTGGCATGTTCACCAGCCGAATGGTCTTCAGCGACGACGTCCGCCTTGGCCAGGCCGAACGTAAAAAACGGATTTTGAAGTTTCTCGATTGCAATCAACAACACGATCAGCAAGGCAATCCGAAGAAAGATTGCCAGCCCAACCCCCAGTTTGCGCACATAGCTTTGCTTGGACTCTTCCACTCGTCCCGATTCGATCGAGATGTATAGCAAGTTATCGAAACCCAGTACTGCCTGCAGCAGAATGAGCATCAATAGCGTGAACAAGCCCGGCAAGGAGAGAAAACCAGCAAGTGATAGGTCCATTTTTGATCAGCAAATTTGGGGTGAGGGACAAAAACCTAGCTTGCAAGGTTAAAAATTGTTGGATTTCCTGGCTACCCCGATTCCTGCCGAAATCAAGGGCTGGCTGGTTTTGCGGTGCTTTTTTATTCTGCAATTGCTCATTAGGATAATGCCTCGATGAGAATCAACTTGTGAGCTGCAACCAGAATGTGAAATATGACCAAAAGGAAAGTGACACTCGCCGAATCGGCGGATAAATACGTTTGCTACCAGAACTCGGTCCAGTCGCCCGAGCACGAAATTGAGTTTTTCGAGCAAGCCTATCAGGACCAGTTTGACCGCAAGCCTCTTGTTTTACGGGAAGATTTCTGTGGCACGTTTGCCGTGTGTTGCGAGTGGGTCAAGTCAGACAAACGGCGAGTCGCCACTGGCGTTGATTTGGACCCGGAACCCATCAACTGGGGCATGGCCAACAACCTGGCTGAGTTGAAAAAGAAACAGCGGTCGCGCGTGACCATTCTGCAACAGGATGTTCGCCAGGACGATCAAGCAGGCGCTGAGGTGCTGGCCGCGCAGAATTTCTCTTTCTGGTTGTTTAAGACTCGAACCGAGCTACTGAAGTACTTTCGATGCGCCCGAGCCAACATGGCTCAGGAAGGCATCATGATTATGGACATGATGGGCGGCGGACAATGTTTCGACGAAGGCCATGTCGATGTCAAGAAAGTCAAAAAAGGAAAGAATGGTTATCGATATCTCTGGGAGCAGGCTCGATTCAATCCGATCAACAACGACGCCAGTTTTTACATCTCGTTCAACTTTAACGACGGAAGCCGCTTGGAACGGGCCTTTGAATACCACTGGCGATTCTGGTCGATTGCCGAGGTTCGCGAGTTACTGGCGGAAGCGGGTTTCAGCGAAAGCCACGTGTATTGGGAAGAAACTGATGAAGATGGGGAAGATACGGGCGAGTGGTCTCGAGTTTCCAAAGCCGAGAGTCAACCAAGCTGGATTGCCTACATCGTTGCGATAAAATAACCACATTCAGTTTCAGAACATGCCAACATCATAGTTATTTTCAATTCAGGTGCCTCATGTCGATTGCCAAACCATTCAACTTGATGAAATGGATCGAAGATCACAGTGACGAATTCAAAATGCCTGTAATGAACAAGCAGTTTTACAAGGAAGCCAATGACGTCATTGTGTTTGTTTCCAAGGGCCCGAATACTCGCAATGATTATCATGTGAACCCAACGGAAGAGTTGTTTTATCAATTGAAGGGTGACATTGCCGTTCGCATTCGCCCGCTGGATGGTTCGCAACCGCATGAAGTGGTGATTCGGGAAGGCGAGATGTGGCTTTGTCCCAGACTGGTGCCACATCGACCACAACGACCGGACAACACCATCGGCTTGATCGTTGAGTTTCCTCGACCCGCGGGCACTGAGGATAAGCTGCGCTGGTATTGTCCTGATGACATTCATCTGGTGCATGAAGCGGCGTTTCGATTGCAGCACATCGATGAGGACTTGCACAAGATCATGGACGAATTCTGGAACGGTCCAGCAGATATCAGGACTTGCAAAGAAACTGGCAAGGTGATCGAGCGTGCGGGTGAATTCAATCTGGATTCTATTCAGGCATAGCTGCTGGGACCAATGCGCAAAAAAAACCACCAGCAATTGCTGGTGGTTTTTTTTGCGCATTGG
>CAZOXC010000437.1:0-3782 GCA_964583205.1 uncultured Pirellulaceae bacterium
GTAGGCCACCGAGACGACTCGAGAACGCGGATCGCGATCGACCTGACTGAAAGTGTAAAGCTGTTCCAGGAAAATCTTTTTCAGGCAGGTTTCTTCTTGCAGTTCGCGAGCCGCAGCCTGGTCTACGGTTTCGTCCATATCTACGAATCCGCCGGGCAAAGCCCAGTGACCTTGATAAGGATCATCGCACCGCTCGATCAACAGAACCTTCAGTTGGTTATTGTCGATTGCGAAAACGACACAATCGACGGCAAGTGCAGGTCGGGGATATTCGTAGGTAAATGCCATAATGATCAGGCTGGATCGTAACCCAGGTTGGGCGCCAGCCATCGTTCAACTTCCTGGACGGTCATCCCTTTGCGGATTGCATAGTCTTCAACCTGTCCTTTGCTGATTCGATCAACGGCGAAGTAACGAGCATCAGGATGGGCAAAGTACCAACCACACACGCTGGCTGCCGGCCACATCGCAATTGAATCGGTGAGTTTGATTCCGGTCTCCTGCTCGACATTCATCAATTTCCAGATCGTGCGTTTCTCCGTGTGATCCGGGCAAGCCGGGTAGCCGGGCGCGGGACGAATACCACGATATTTTTCCTTGATCAATTCTTCGTTGCTCAACAATTCGGCTCGACCGTAACCCCAGTCACGTCGAGCTTGTTCATGCAACAATTCGGCAAACGCTTCGGCCATCCGGTCGGCGATCGCTTTGATCATGATCGAGGTATAGTCATCATGTTCGGCATCGTATTTGGCGCAAATCTCGTCGCAACCGAGTCCCGCGGTGACCGCAAACGCGCCCATGAAGTCGTCCCGCCCCGATGCCAATGGCGCGATAAAGTCTGCCAGCGAGCGAAATACATCCTGGTGCTTCCGCTTCCATTGTTGACGCAACATGTGAAAACGAACCAGCTCGGTTTCCCGAGTGCTGTCTTCAAACACGATAACGTCATCACCAATTCGATTGGCGGGCCAGAACCCGTAAATTCCTTTGGCCTTCAAGAGCTTTTTGCTGATAATGAAATCGATCAAGTCCTGCGCATCTTCGTAGACCTTGCGAGCTTCTTCGCCGTATTCCGGATCATCCAGAATTGCCGGGAACTTGCCCTTCAATTCCCAGGCCCAGAAGAAAGGAGTCCAATCAATAAAGTCTGAAAGCCGGCGAATCGGGAAGTCATCGAGTACCCGGGTGCCCGTAAATTGCGGTTGAGCAAGTTGCACGGTGTTCCAGTCGGAGTCGAATCGTTTCTCGACAGCCTCGGAATAGGGAACCAGTTGAACTTTGCGTTGTTCATAGTTGCGTTTCAAGTTGACTTGTTTTTCTTTGTTCTGCTTGACCAACTCCGGCCGCAACTCATCACTCAACAATCGGTCGACCACTCCCACACTCCGCGATGCGTCCAGCACATGAATCACCGAATGATCATAACGCGGGGCGATTTTCACTGCCGTATGTTTTTCACTGGTCGTGGCGCCGCCGATCAGCAAGGGGATTTTCATCTCCAGCCTGTTCATCTCGGAAGCCACATGAACCATTTCGTCCAGGCTGGGTGTGATCAAGCCGCTCAAGCCGATCACGTCGACACTTTCCTGCACGGCCGTCTCCAGGATTTTTTCTGCCGAAACCATCACTCCCAGGTCAATGATTTGATAGTTGTTGCATCCGAGAACCACGCCGACAATATTTTTACCGATGTCATGCACATCGCCCTTAACCGTGGCCATGAGGATCTTGCCGCGGAAGGAGTGGATGGAGAGTCCAGCTTCCTCTGTCTCTTTTTCCATGAAAGGCATCAGGTAGGCGACCGCCTTTTTCATGACTCGAGCTGACTTGACGACCTGCGGCAGGAACATTTTTCCGGCGCCGAACAGATCACCCACGACGCTCATGCCATCCATCATCGGCCCTTCGATGATTTGCAGGCAGCGATCGTATTTTTGTCGAGCCAGTTCCACGTCTTCCTCAATGAACTTGTCGATGCCCTTGATGATCGCATGTCCGATTCGCGATTCCAGTTCCTGTTCTCGCCATTCCAGATCTTCGGTCCGGGACTTGGTCGTCTTGCCTCGGTACTGTTCGGCGAATTCAATCAGATTTTCAGTGGCATCTTCATTGCGATTGAACAAAACGTCTTCAACCCGCTTCAACAAGTCCTTCGGAACCTGTTCGTAAATTGCCAGTTGGCCCGCGTTGACAATTCCCATATCGAGCCCCGCTTCGATGGCGTGGAACAGGAATGCCGAGTGCATCGCTTCCCGCACCGTATCGTTGCCTCGGAACGAGAACGAAATGTTGCTGACGCCGCCACTGATCTTTGCGCCCGGGCATTCCTGTTTAATTCGCCGAGTGGCCTCGATAAAATTAATCGCGTAGTTGTCGTGCTCGCTGATCCCGGTAGCAACAGTCAGAATGTTGGGATCGAAAATAATGTCCTCGGGCGGAAACCCAACTTGTTCAGTCAGTATTTTAAAAGCGCGCTTGCAGATGCGAACCTTGTCTTCGATTTCGACTGCCTGCCCCTCTTCATCAAATGCCATGACTACGACTGCCGCCCCGTATTGTCGACATTTTCGGGCACGGCTTAGAAACTCTTCCTCGCCATCTTTAAGGCTGATCGAATTTACGATCGACTTGCCCTGAGTACATTTCAGGCCCGCTTCGATCACCGACCATTTTGAACTGTCGATCATGACGGGGACGCAACTGATATCCGTTTCACCGGCGATCAAACGGAGGAATCGCATCATCGATGCTTCACCGTCCAGCAAAGCATCATCCATGTTGATATCGATAACGGCGGCACCATTGACGACTTGTTGCCGAGCTACATCAACGGCCTCTTCAAATTTGTCTTCGCGGATCAGACGAGCGAATTTTCGAGAGCCAGTCACATTGGTCCGTTCTCCGACCATCAGAAAATTCGTGTCGGGTCGCAGAGTGAGTGCCTGCGTTCCGCTCAATCGAGTCCAGGCCGCGACCTGACTGCGTTTGTGAGGATTGATGTCCTTGACCCTGGCTTTAATCGCGGCGATATGATCGGGCGTGGTTCCACAGCAGCCGCCGATGATATTGACCCAACCGTTATCGGCGAATTCGCCCATAATCGATGCCATATCAGCGGGATTCAGGTCGAACTGGCCCATCTCGTTCGGCAAACCGGCATTGGGATGGCAACTGATAAACGAAGTGGCAACTCTGGAGAGTTCTTCGATGTGGGCTCGCATGATTTTCGGGCCGAGAGCGCAATTGATGCCCACACTCAATGTTGGAAAATGCGAAATCGAATTCCAGAAAGCCTCGACGTTCTGGCCCGAGACAAACGTGGCGCCTCCTTGATCAAACGTTCCGGAAATCATCACTGGCAATCGGAATTGGATCTTTGCGAATGCGTTTTCGATCGCGATCAAGCAAGCCTTCAGATTGAGAGTGTCGATCATGGTTTCGGGCAACAGCAAATCGACACCGCCTTCAATGAGCGCTTCGATCTGTGCTTGATACGATTCGACCATGTCTTCGAACTCGACACCTCGAATTCCAGCATCATCGACGCTGGTTGAAATTGCCATTTGTCTCGAAGTTGGGCCAATCGATCCGGCAACCAGAGGATTAAAGTCACGTTGTTCCGAGAATTCCTCGATCGCTCTTCTGGCGCATTGCGCGGCCGAGATGTTGATGTCGCGAACGATCTCGACGGGTAAGTCAAATTCGATCAAACCGATCGGACTGGATTGAAAAGTGTTGGTGGTGTTGACATTCGCGCCGGCTTTCATGTACGTCGTGTG
>CAZOXC010000438.1:0-3752 GCA_964583205.1 uncultured Pirellulaceae bacterium
CACTAAAGTTCCGCGAAATCAGGTATTTTTCGCAACAAAGTTGCTGGAGAGCAAAACTAGACTTTTCGCCGTCCGCCTATTCCCTCAAACGTCTGCATTTTCACCTTCAGCAGCTTCTTCTTCAGGAGGATACCTCAATATGTTTTCTCGCTGCTCGATTCGTTGTTGATAGGTACCCATATCGCAACCCACCAGAGCAAAATGGGCTGAAGCCATCATTAAAGATATCAGGATGATGCGAATTTTCACAATTATTAACTCTTCCAAGGCTGTTGATTCTCTTTCGCCCATCTTAACGCCAGATGTCCCGATTTCGAATCCGAATTCCAGCCTCAATTTAACAAATCAAGAGACTATTCTACCGACTCGAATTTCCAGTTTCGCGAAAGCAAGTCTGCCAGGGTCATGATGGTGATCATCGGGTTGGTCCCACAACTTCCAGGCAAGCCACTCCCATCGGCCACAAACAGGTTCTCTAACTGATGGCTGCGACCGCTGGTATCGAACACCGAGTTACTCGGATCGCGACCAATCCGGCATGTCGACATTTGATGTGCACTGAACAAGCTGATCGAATTTGCTGCATGACCGTGACGTACGACTGTCTGACAGAACGCTTCGAAGTCGTCGCCGCGTTGCCAGACAATCGGAAACTGATGCGGCCCCACGATCAATTCTGCACCGGCCGAGTGGTGAATTCTCAATGCCTGCTCGACACCCTGCAGCATGTGCTTACCATCCGTTTCACTCAAATGGTATTTGACATTTACTTGTCCATCATTGCCCAAACGGACTTGCCCCACGCCTTTGTCACGAGTCAGCACAATAATGTTGGCCATTCGTTTCAGGTTACTCATCAAATTTTTGTGCTGCACCGCGCTGTCCCAGGCAAGTGCCATCGCACCAAAGCCTGGATGAACCGGCGCGACTTCAAGCCGCACTCCGTAGCCCTGACCATCCAGATTTGAAAACTCGTCACAAACCACTGACTGCATTGCGCCTTGCCAGGGAACCACATCGTCTTCAAAGAATGATGCAATGGCGGTCGTGGGATGCAAATGTAAATAGTTGCCCACGGCTGAATTCGATTCACCAAGCCCTGAATTGAGCAGTAGCGCTGCAGTATTAATCGCACCGCCGGCCACGACAACTTGTTCACAGCGAATCTGGATTGACCTTTTCTCGCCGCCTTCCGCGATGGTTGCCTCGACATGCGTAATACGGTTGCCCGACATTTTCAATTGATTGACTTCGCAACCGGCCAGCAACTTTGCTCCATGTTCGAACGCATCTCGCAGAAACGTTTGCCGTGTATCCTGCTTACAGCCCGCACGACAACCGAAGTTACAAAACTGGCAGTCATTGCAGCCAGTGGTGTTTCGTGGAATCGGTTGTGTTTGATAGCCCAAGTTCTGACAACCGTCCAAAAGAATCTGGTTTTGGCGATTGTGGTTCAACGACTCACCTACCGAGAGTCGTTGTTTGACTCGCTGCATACTTTCGTCAAACTCGCTGGACAAAACTTTTTCGAATCCGAATTCCCTGGCCCACGATTCGCGCACCGAACGTGGAGTGTCCAGGCAAGTCATCCAGTTGACCGTCGTACCGCCACCAACGGTGCTACCGCTGAGAATTACGAATCCAAGATCCCGAGTCGCCAGCCCGCCCATCTTGTCGAACAATTGTCGATTGCCATCAAACTCACTTTGGCCCAACTGGCTGTTGTCGACCGCCCGACCTTTCTCGGCAATCAAAACCTGATAACCCCTGGCTGCCAGATTGGCGGCTGCCACCGAACCGCCAGCACCAGAACCCACAATCAATATTTGCGTTTCGATAACGTCCTGCCCTGCAGAATCGATGATCGAATAATCAGGTGATTGAGCCGATTCGTTCAGAGGATTGGTTCCCGAATAACCGATGCTCGCCCAAGTCCGATTGTGGGAGGTCGATTGTTCTGACCGAGGTTCGTCTGAGCTTTCAAGAATCGCATAAGACAAGAATAAAGTCATTCGCTTAATGGATTGAAAGAACCCTCTCAGTGCTGGCAACCGGCTGCAACGCAGACGACGCAAGACCGCTTCTCTTCCTGCCTGGTCCAGCTCGGAAAATCGAGCGAACCTTCCGGTGACGATGGAACACAGAACTGGCGTTTCGATCAATCTGAGAATTCTGGAAAAACCTTTTTGATCTTTCAAACACTGATGGCCGACACGGCGAATAATCTGATCGGCTACTTGATAGCTTGATGCCGAGTTACCTAAAAACGCCGATTTTGCAGAACCGTCAACCAGAAGATCCAAATACTGGTGCTGACAACCTGAGGACTCGACGTCACTCGAATTCAACGAGGGACAAATCGTTTCACAGATCAACTGGAGCGTTTTTTGTTGTTGAGAAGAATCCTCGATCATTGCTATTCTATTTGAGACCGATCAACCATCCATGTAAACTCGAGTGTCACGGTCGCTTACTGGAGCAAACAAATGCTGAACAACTTATCAGTCGCATTTTCATTCCTGATCACTCTGACAACCTGTTGCATAACAATGGGCCAATCTTCCCAACTGGATTCGCCACGTCAACAGGACAACTTGGCTGAAGATACAATCGACCAATTTTCGTTGAGCCTTTTGCAAAGGCTGGATCAAGTTTACGTAACGCTCCGAGACCATCATGTTCAGGCACCAGCCCGGCAGCAGGTTTACCTTTGTGCGGTGCGAGGCATTGCTCGTTTGACCGATTCGCTGCCACCTGAAAACCTCACCGAACGAATCTCGGCCAGCTCCCCAGCAAAATCTCGGGAATTGATTCGAGACTATTTAAGCCAACTGGACGCTGTCAACAAAATCAGCTTGGACCAGATCACCAACCAGGCATTGCAGCACATTGATCCTCAAATGCAATATCTTTCTGCGAAAGAGGTGCGAGTACAAAAACAGCTTGCCGAAAACCGCTACGTGGGGATCGGCATTCGGCTCGGCTTCGAAGATGGCTATGCCGTAATCCACGAACCGTTCCCGGGTGGTGCTGCCAAAAATGCCGGCGCAAGATCGGGAGACTTGATCCTCAAAATCGACGGGGAAACAACTGACGGTATGAACCTGAATCAGGTCGTCGAAAAATTGCGAGGGCTGGATGGCACGCAATTAACGGTCGCATTGAAAAACAAATCCGATAGCGAGCAGCGTGAATACACGATGACTCGAGCAGAAGTTCCGATCGATACAGTTACAGGTCTGGCAAGAGACAAGTCCGACAAGTGGCTGTTTGACTATCCCCAAACTGACATCGGCGTGATCAGACTGACTTCGATCGTTGCCAGTACCGTGGCCGAACTCAAAACTTTTGCCCGCGAACATGCAGACAGAGAATACGCGGGGCTGATTATCGACCTAAGCAAGGTGCAAAACGCCGATTTGCATCACATAACACTTCTGGCAGATGCCCTGCTTCCGGAACAGCAACTTTGCATACTGGAAACAGCGACTGGCAAACGAAAGATCAGGACCGGCGATGAACATTTATGGCCCGAGTTGCCGATCTTCGTCATCGCTCCCGCCAACGCGGACGGACCTGTTTACACACTCGTCAGAGCGCTGGACAACTCCGATCAATTCCAGGTCGGCGGCATCAGAAACCAACCAACTGTCCAAACGAATTTAGTTTGTCGAAAACTGATCGAAATCGACGCGGGTGGAGCGATTGACAATCTGCCTTATGGCTTTTGTTTAAACCAGTCGGCAAACGAC
>CAZOXC010000439.1:0-3741 GCA_964583205.1 uncultured Pirellulaceae bacterium
ACTCAATAAAACATGTTTTGTTTCGGTCCATCTGAGCTTCCTAACGAGGGACTGTTTGCCGCGTAAGTTTTGCTGGGCTTTGTGTTTGGCCGGCATTTGTCTGCGACTCGTCTGCAAGTTCAAAGGAACCCATCATCTGTAGTGGTTCGCCCTCGTCCGACATCTTGAAAACACCTCGATAGGCGTACTCCTGATACTCGGAATGATTAAACCTCATTCGAACGACCAGCCGCCCCGTTTTTACGAACGAACAATGCTTGCTGCGAACATCCTGCAGTTTGTGCAAGTCATCTTCGTGAATCAGGTCTTTCCAGTTCGAAAATGTTGCAGGCAATTCGTCTGGTTCCAGACCTAGCAGGTGATAACAATTGCTGGACCAAACCATTTCGTCCTTGGATACATCGGGCCATTCCCAAAAGCCGGCATCGGATTGGATCGCAAACCCGACGGCGTTGTTAACAACATTCAGGATCACTCCTGTGATTTCGTTTTCCGAACGGTAGGGCACCATCTTCAGCAACATGGAGTTTCCTGAATTGTCGTTGACCATTCGATTCAATGTGCTGCCCGACTGCACGACCTCCTGCAAATCTTCGACGAGGTTTGCATACTCAATTGCGGCCGAGAAGCGTTTGATCGACCGGCCCAAATCGTGCGGCATCAAATCAAAGTGGTTGGTCATCACGTCGGTAAACCTGCGGATTCGCAAGTCCCGATCCAGAAAGATCGTCCCGATGTCGGAAGTGGACAGCAGGTTCTCAAGGTCGTTGGTGGTTTCCTCCAGCTCTTGCAGCTTCCGTTGAAACTCGGAGTTAACAGAATGCAGTTCCTCGTTGACACTGTGCAACTCTTCGTTGGTGCTCTGCAACTCTTCATTCGAGGCGACCATCTCTTCGTTGGTCGCTTGCAACTCTTCATTACTGGTTTCCAATTCTTCGATCGTGGCGTTGAGACTTTCGCGGGTGAAACTCAACTCCGATTCCAGCAACGTGACGTCATCTTCCTGTTGGGTGACGGTTACTTTCCTCTGACTGGCCGACGGATCCTTGGTAATGATCTGTAAAATCCAGATCAAGTTTTCAACTTTGCTACCAGAAATCGCCAGCACGGAAATGTTGCAGTTTGTAGAATCATCACCTTCGATCAAGGAAACGTTTTCGACTGTGAACTCTGTACCAACTTCCTTGCCCGCCCGGATCAGGGCAGCGTTGACCACCGCCTTCGCGTCACCGGTCAGGAAACTGCGGATGTTGCCCGAGAACCTTCCTTCCACGTTCTGCAACATCTTCTTTGCACTGCCGAAAATGTGTACCAGGTTTTGCTTGTAGTCCAGGATCAACCCGGAAGGAATTTTTTTGCGCAGGACAGTTTCGTACATGTCCAACAAGCGTTGAGCTCCAAAGGTCGCCGATTGATCTTGCAGCTTTGTTGTCGCGGTGACGACCGGTGAAACTCGTTCCTTGATACGTCTGGTTTGCTCAATGAGCCCCGGGCGGTTGCGGATTTTCGAGTAAATTCGCCAAGTCCGACAGAGAACAGCGAACTCATCCTTTAACTCACCAGGCGTTTCGCTTGATCCCAGGAACAGGATGCCTTCTTTTTTCAACGCAAAATGAAACGACGAAACCGAAATCGTTTGCGCTTCCTGCCGAAAATAGATCAGCATATTGCGACACGTGACCATGTGGACTCGCGTAAACGGCGGATCCTGAATCACGTTGTGACAGGCAAAAACGAGATGGCGGCGCAAGGTTGCGTTGACACGAAAACGACCATCGGCTAGTTGCTCAAAGTATTCGCGCTGACGCTCTTCCGAAACGAATTCCAAATTTTCCTGCTCGTATTCACCCCTGGCAGCAAATTCCAGAATTCGCTGGTGAACGTCTGTGGCAAAGATCTTCAGTAACGGTTTTCTACCTTTACGCTTCATACAATCAAGAATCATCATCCCGATCGAATAGCACTCTTCGCCGGAAGCACAGCCGGCCACCCAAACTCGATAGGTTTCTTCTAATGGCACTTTTTCCAGTTGCGCTTCAACAGTTTCTTCAAGTTCATTGAACGCTTCGGTGTCTCTGAAAAATCTGGTGACACCAATCAACAGGTCGTGATACAGCGAATCGAGTTCTTCCAAATCGTTCTTGCACAGTTCCGCATACTCAAAAACGGTTGCGCAGCTGGTCAAGTTTTGCCGACGTTCGATACGCCGAGCAATCGTGTTGGGCTTGTAATGTTCAAATTTGATGTCGTAGCTCATCGACAACAAGGAAAAGATCAGATTGATGCCTTCCAGATTCGGGTCAACGGCTTCGCTTTTGGGAAGTCGTTTCAGCGGGGCAACAGCATGCTTGACCAACAGCGGCGCGATCTGTTTGGCCGCCAGTACATAATCAAGGCAGCCTGTCGCAGCGGCACTTCGCGGCATGCCATCAAATTCAGCGGACTCGATAGACTCGCCGATCGTCAATCCGCCAGCGCGGAAAATGACCTGTATGCCATCCGTCCCGTCGCTTCCCGTTCCCGACAAAACGATTCCCGTACAGTTGGATCCGCAGCTTTCGGCTAACGACCTGAAAAAGATATCAATCGGCTTGTGGATGCTTTCGGTGAACTCGGCCAGCTTTAGCTTGCGATCCACGATTCGCAGTTCTTTGCTCGCCGGTATCAAGTAGACATGGTTCGGCTCGATCGCCATGCCATGCGTCGCAATGGAAATGGCCATGTCCGTATGACGAGCAAGAATCTCGTCCATCAGACTTTTGAAGTCCGGCGATAGATGCTGGATGATGACAAACGCCATTCCCGTATCTGGCGGCATCTGATCAAAAAGAGATTCCAGAGATCGAAGCCCACCAGCCGAAGCGCCGATACCAACAACCGGAAAGTCGTTGAACTCTTTAGGGAGTTCTTTTACTTCCTTTATGTCAAGCATCCTTTAATTCCTTGCTGGACAGTGGACCACCGATGTCTCCTTCTCCGTAACAAACACCCAGGTCTTAACTTAAAATTTTTGTTTATGTGATGGGAGATAACGGACGAAATGGCTTGGGTTTTTGTGTCAGCAATTATATTGTAAGAAAAAAGCGTTTACAAACTGGCGCGAGACCCAGTATTTACGCTCAAAACCCAGTGTTACGTCCTGGAAACGTCCTCGAAACTGCTGGCTGTTGCGCGACTTTTTGAGGTTCCTGTGTCGTGCAGTACACACAGGAGCAGCCATGCTTTGGCTGCCTGAAAAACCCGGCTCTTCAGAGAGGAAATGAGCAGTATAGGCAACTTGAGAGCTTCTCTGCCCTGGCGTTTCCCAGTACATCTGGACTGCAGCGAGTCTGAAAACCACCAGATGATTTTGGATTTTTTTCTCGGTTTAGCGGATCCCGCCTGGAAAATACGTGCCCAATCATACTCAAAATAACTGGGCGTTATTTTGTTGATTGTGTTATGCCAAGTTCACCATTCGAAACCAGCAACCCTACTGCAAATCGATTAGCTAAGCCGACAGAGGATTTTTTTCGGGTTTGAACGCACCAGAAATCAATTTGAAGGCAACCCAGCCAAGCAGTGTGCCCAGCCCAATTCCGAAGATGACCATGACTCCACCGCCACCCAGAAAAGTGAAATCGCTATTCAGCATTGCGTATGGAACAAAGCTCAAAGAAAACAGAGAAGTAAATCCGACGCACAGTCCAAGCAGTACACGGAGAAAGATTCCGATTTGATTCATGACATGGTCTCCTGAAC
>CAZOXC010000440.1:0-3737 GCA_964583205.1 uncultured Pirellulaceae bacterium
GTCGGTCGCTGTGCAGATGCTTAGTGGAGCTGTCGTGTTTTCATTGATCACGTTGCTGACTGGCGAGTTGAATGGGTTCGACTTCGGAACCGTCTCCTGGCGTTCGATACTGGCGATAGCACACTTGATCCTGTTTGGTTCAATACTGGCTTTGCCAACCTATATGTGGCTGTTGCGAAACGCGCCGGCGGCTCGAGTTTCCACTTACACCTACGTCAATCCGGTGATCGCTGTGTTGCTGGGGTGGTTGGTTTTGAGTGAGGTCGTCACGGCTCAAATGTGGGGGGCGATTTCCATGGTCTTGATCGCAGTCGTGTTGATTGTTTCCAATCGCTCGAACACAAAGGCGACCGGAAAACCGCAGGACGATCAAAGTCCCGGTTCGGATGCTTGCGACGATGGCGAATCGCCAGACGGGAAATGTACTTTGCCTAATAAGTCGACTGCTTCGGAAACTGGCAGGCCGTCAATCAATTCAAAATGTTGAGCAATGCTCGACCTTCGCGACTTGCGCTTGTTTGCGAATCAGAAGCGCCGTTGTAAGATCAAACCAGACAAGAGATGGGCGAAATCACAGGCAGCGGACACATGAGTAAAGCAAGTTTCCCGGGTTTTTCTTTAGAGACGTTGAAGTTTCTGGATCAGCTGGAGCGCAACAATAATCGAGACTGGTTTCACAAAAATAAAGATCGTTACGAATCCGCGGTGCGCGGTCCGGCGCTGGAATTTATCGAGGCGATGGCCGAGCCGATCAAAAAGATTTCGCCGCATTTTCGAGTCGAAGCCAAAAAGGTCGGCGGTTCCTTGATGCGAGTCTATCGGGATACTCGTTTTTCCCATGACAAAACGCCCTATAAGACCAACGTCGGAATCCACTTTCGGCATATAAAAGGCAAGGACGTTCACGCGCCAGGATTTTATGTTCATATCGATCCGGACAGTGTATTTGTGGGCGCCGGCATATGGCACCCCGACAGTGCCGCGCTACAGAAAATTCGCCAGGTCATCGACAAAAAGCAAGCTGACTGGAATAAGATTGTCAAATCCAAAGCGTTTACCGGAAAGTTTGAACGCCAAGGTGAGTCGTTGAAGCGACCGCCGCGAGGCTACAAGGAAGAACATCCCTTGATCCGCGATTTGAAACTGAAAGATCATTTTGCGATCGCAAACCTCGAACACGATATCATCACCGGGAAATCTCTGGTGACTCAGTCGGCGAAACTGTTTGCGGCCAGTTCAAAATACATGAAGTTTCTTTGCAACGCGTTGAAAGTCAAATTCTAACACAATCGTATTGGCCGTTTGTCAGGCCAACTGAACCAGATCAGTCGATTGAGCCGCTCGCTTTTCGTTGACCCATTTTTCGTTGGCTTTGACGGCCAGTTGCTCGTGCTCTTCACTCAGCAGTTGATAGTGCACATTTCGTTGCCGAGGAGTAAATCCGATCTCGGAAATCGCATCGCGAATTTCCTGCAGGGTCAGATAATGGACGGTGCCGGCTTCGGCGACCACATTTTCTTCGATCATCAGACTGCCCATGTCATCGGCGCCGTAGAGCAAGGAAATCTGCCCGACCTTGAGCCCCTGTGTGACCCAACTTGATTGCATGTGATCGAAGTTATCCAGGTATAATCGCGACACGGCCAGCATCTTTAGGTATTCGTGAGAACCGGTCGCAGGAATGGTGTCCATTTCCGTATTGTCAGGTTGGAAAGTCCAGCAAATGAACGCGGTGAATCCACCGGTTTCATCTTGTAGCTGCCTTAGCCGATCGAGGTGTTCGATGCGCTCTGCCAGTGTCTCGACGTGCCCGAACATCATTGTCGCGCTGCTGCGACCACCCAGTTGATGCCATACTCGCATGACGTTCAGCCAGTCGTCCGTCATGACTTTGCCTCGAGTGATCTCCGAGCGGACTCGATCGACCAGAATTTCTGCGCCGCCGCCGGGCAGGCTGCCGAGTCCGGCTTGCTTGAGTCGCGACAAGACATCTTCCAGCGGCAGTTTGTTGACTTTAGTAAAGTGGTGAATCTCGGGTGGGCTGAAGCCGTGCACATTGACCTGTGGAAAGCGACTTTTGATGTCGCCCAGCATTTCCTCGTACCAATCAAGCTTAAACTTGGGATGAAGTCCACCCTGCAGCAGAATCTGGTCTCCGCCCAGTTCAGCTGCCTCGCCAATTTTGTTCAACAACTCTTCGCGCGGCAGGACATAGCCTTCGTCGCTTTTGGGCGAGCGATAAAACGCGCAGAAATCGCAAACGGCAGTGCAAATATTTGTGTAGTTGATGTTGCGGTCAATGTTGTAGGTCCGATTGGGGCCCGTGTGCCGCTGGTTGGTGACTGCATTGGCCGCCGCCCCCAACGCCGCCAGGTCATTCGACTGGAGCAATTCCAGAGCTTCACTGTTGGATAGGCGTTGGCCGCTGACGGCTTTGGTCAGTAACTTCTCAATCATGAAAAGGTCACTTCTCTGTTGGGGTCTAGTTCAAGTACGTTCGAGGCGAGTTCATGGAATAGCTTGAGTCCCTGTTTCTCGCGTTCGCCCAATACGAAATAAAGATTGTCTTGTAAGTATGACTGACATTGTTCTGTCGACAACTGGTAAGCAGCCGCTTCATTGGTTGCAATTTTCCCGATCGATTGTAGTCCATGATCTCGACTGCGGCTAAGTGCCACAGCGACTTCCTGTCGAAGTGCTGTCGGCAAGCTGCTGTTTGCGGTCCATGTCGCAAAAACGAAAGGCAACTGGAACTGATCAACCCACCATTGTCCCAGGTCGATGACCGAGTGAAACCGACTGTCGGTCGATTCGGCCAGTGCCGTTTCAATATGCATTGCCCGATCGCCGATTAAAAGAATTGCGTCTGACTCCAGTTGATTCCAGTTGGCACCGATCGGCAGCAAAGATAATTCTGGTTCAATCCCCTGTTGTTGAAAGAGGATCCGGGTCATCGTCGCGCTGGTCATGCTGCCTTCGTCCAAAGCCACTGTGCGAACCTGGTTCAGTGGGCAACGGGAAAGCAGTTTGACACTCCAGACCGGACCTCGGCAAGCGATACAGGCATCCGAAACAACGACATATTCGGGCTGCCGCAATAGTTCGACGGAAGGAATCAAGGCAACATCCAACTGCCGGTCGCGGAGTTGAGTTGCCAGCTTGCTGGGCAAGTCAAAAGACAGGTTGATAGAACGGCCCAGTTGATTGGTTGCTGGGTCTGCCAATCCATGAACCAGTGGTTTGGTGTTCAGATAGGAGACAGCTCCGATTCGAATTTCGTTCAATTCATTCACGTCGATAGTTGTCAAAAACGGGTCAGCGAAAATGTGACTGATCGCGGTTCAGGATTTCCGCGAAAACTGATTTCGATAAAACAGTTTAATTCAAGGCTCGCTTTCTTTACAGTCTGTGCGTTATTAACCGCAGCAGGCGTCAAGGTTTAACATTTTCGTTGGAACAATAGCGTGATCAAGCCTGGTGGCGGTTGCATTGCCAGTATTTAGACGTGCGGATTCGGAATCATCGTTAAGGTTTGCCATTTTGCATGAGAAACTTTGCCGCTGATTCAGTTAACAGGGACTCGGTAAGGCTTGGCAGATTTTTCAATTGCACCTCGCAACCAAGAAATGGCAGATTTCTTGATTAACCGTGTCCGATCAATGTTGCAGAAGAAACCAGTTGAGCCACGTAATTCGAGCAACTCCCATAGGGCCGACCCATGAACAATAAAACAGCCT
>CAZOXC010000441.1:0-3722 GCA_964583205.1 uncultured Pirellulaceae bacterium
GCATAAACCAGCCATGCCGATAAAGAATGAAAACAACCCAACCGAACCCAGCAAATGGTGCAGTCGATGCTTAAAGCCGGTCAGGAAACAAACGGTCAACAGATCGAGCAGTCCTTTGGGAATTCTGGAAAGCCCATATTTGGATTTTCCATATTTTCGTGAACGATGATTCACGGGCAACTCGCCTACTCGGAACCCCTTGGCAGCAGCCAGAACCGGGATGAAGCGGTGCATGTCTCCGTACAAGTTCACTTCCTGAAGAACATCGCGGCGATAAGCCTTAAAACCACAGTTGTGATCGTGGAGTTTAAGACCTGTCGACCAACTGACCATCCAGTTAAACACTCTGGATGCAAATCGTTTCGACCAGGGATCTTTGCGAACTTTTTTCCAACCGCTAACCACATCCAGATTTTCTGATTCCAGCTTTTCAATCAACTTCGCCGTCTCTGACGGGTCATCCTGGAGATCGGCGTCCATGGTAACCAGAATTTCACCACGAGCATGAATGGCACCTGCGCGAATTGCGGCGGACTTGCCAAAATTTCGCCGGAAGCGCAACGCCTTCAAATTGTCAAACTTCTGCGCAAGAGACTGGATCTCGTTCCAGGATTCATCGATCGATCCATCGTCCACAACCAGGACTTCGAAACCACCGTCCAATGATGCTCCGGCAGCCATGATTTCCTCGCAGAGAGTTCGTACGCTTTCGCATTCGTTATGCAAAGGAATCACGAATGAAATTCGGACTGGTGGAATTTGATCTGAAATCGCCGAATACCTTAGCTCTGTTTTTTCGCCACTTTTTGAATATCCCGTACCAATTTAACACCCCATTTTAGGGGCAAAATGGTACCGGTTGGTTTCTCTAATTGAATAATCCGCTCTGCAACCAAACCGAGGCCAGTATTATCCAACAATTGCTTGTTTTTTTGCGGGTTCACCCTAATTTTTGCCGCATTATTATAGGTTGCAGGGCACCAGCATCGATATCAATTGGTCAAATACACCTACAATTACTTAAACTGACTCAAACTTTTATTGAAAATTTGCAACCCGAACAGTGTTTAATTTGAATCTCAGACAGATTTTAAGTTTAGAATATCGCATTGGAGAGTTGAGAGTTTTCGGTTTTTCGAAAAGCACCACTGAATTTACGACGGAGAAATAATGACAATTAGAACTCGCAACCTTGAAGAAAGGCTTGATGACTACGGCAAAGATGCCAGGTCAGCAACCAAGAAAGCCTCAGTTGGGAAATTGCTGGGATTTGGTGCCGTAGCAGCAGGTGGACTTTTTACGGCTGCCGATGCTGAAGCGGACGTTGTCTACAGTGGTATTATTAACGCGACCTTTAACCTTTCAACAATAAACAGCTCCGCAACTAACGGGGCGAATGGGTTTTACTTCACCTCGGCGACAGCCGGCCGAAACATCTTCGGGTTGTTTGGAAACAATCGAGGGCCAGCAAATTCAGTCGGATCTACCGACGCTGTCTGGTTGGCTGGTGGGGCCGCTGCAAGCGGCTTGATCAAGGCTAACGGCACAACATTCCCTGCTAGTTTTGTCCCGTTCTCAGCCACTTCATCGGTAAGTTCAGCTGGAAGTGCTGCTTCTTTCGTTTGGGTGAACGCTGGGGCTCCTGGCAGTAACGTAATCGACCCGATCGGGGTTGGAAGTGATGGTACCGCGACCGCGTTCTTCGGGTTCTCTTTTTCCAACACAGCCTCTACCGGGCGCAATTTCGGCTTTGGTCGAGTACAAGTGACAACTGCTGGTGGTTTACCCACGACTGCTACTTTGATCGATTTCGCATATGACAATGATGGTGACGCCATTCATGTTCGAGTGATCCCTGAGCCAGCTACTACTGGATTGCTTGGTTTGGCTGCACTGGCATTGGGCGCTTCCGGATTGCGTCGATATCGCAAAGATAAAAAGACTGCCTGATCACCATCCTTGTTCAGGTTGGTGTCCGGGTTATGCAGAAAAAACTGAAGTTAAGGTTCGTATGTAAATGCGAACCTTTTTTTGTTGTTTGTATCTCACGCGCTCTCTATAGACAATTGAGTCTGTACGTAATGCATTAAACTCTTGAATTGGTCGATTCTGAGCTCCTTAAACGCCGATAATAGAGTTAAATCGCTGCCTATGCATACTCACGCCCTTCGCTTTCTTGCGTGCATACACACCTGGGCGCCATCAATCAACATCAGCTAGACGAGGTCTCGCGATTGGAGATATTTTCGCCAACGAACCCTGCAGAACGATCTGGATAGATCACGAACAATTCCGTTGATATGCGTTCATACTGCGAGGCACGATTAGTCCATCTCAAAATTACGATTACAAAATGAATAACAAAAACAAAGTACTCTTGATCGGTTGGGACGCGGCGGACTGGAAAGTAATTCATCCATTGATGGATCAGGGGTTAATGCCCAATCTGCTGAAAATGGTCGAGGACGGTGTGATGGCCGATATCAGTACATTGCATCCGGTGCTATCTCCAATGTTGTGGACTTCGGTTGCCACCGGGAAACGGCCACACAAACACGGCATCTACGGTTTTGTCGAACCAACATCGGATGGATTGGGGGTCCAGCCGATCACAAACCTCTCTCGAAAGTCGAAGGCCGTTTGGAATATTCTGAACCAGAATGACAAGCGTTCCATGGTGGTTGGCTGGTGGCCAAGCCATCCCGCGGAACCCATCAACGGTGTCATGGTTTCCAATGCGTTTCATAAAGTGTTGACCAACGATTTGGAAACTCCCTGGAAGATGGCCAACGGAACGGTTCACCCCCAGGAACTGGCAAAAGAGATTGAAGAATTTAGATTTCATCCTTCAGAGATTCGTGAAGAAGAAATCCGAATGTTTATTCCCAAGGCGGAAAAAATCGATCAGGACAAAGATCCGCGATTGTGGAATTGCGCAAAAAACATCGCAGAGGCAACTTCAATCCAGGCCGCCTCAACTCACTTAATGGAAACCCAGAATTGGGACTTTGCCGCAGTTTACTTCGACGCGATTGACCACTTCAGTCATGGTTTTATGCGGTACCATCCTCCGCAAAGCGAATTTGTGGCAGACCGTGATTTTGAAATCTACCAACATGTTGTTCGCTGTGGCTACATCTACCACGACATGATGTTGGGCAGCATGCTGGAGTTGGTTGACGACAACACGACGGTGATGCTGATATCGGACCACGGCTTTCACCCCGATCACTTGCGATTCAAAGATATTCCCAACGAACCAGCGGGTCCTGCTATTGAGCATCGCGAATTCGGGATTTTCGTCATGAAAGGTCCGCAGATCAAAAAAGACTCGCTGATCCACGGTGTCAACTTGCTCGATATCGCTCCGACCGTTCTGCAACTGTTTGACTTACCGGTCGCCGACGATATGGATGGGCGAGTGATAACGGATGCTTTTGTCGATGATGTCGAAGTCGCCAGGATACCCTCATGGGACGAAGTGCCGGGCAACGACGGAGCCCATCCACCGGAACGTCAACTGGATGCGAATGAAGCCAACGAAGCGCTGGAACAGCTTGTCGAACTGGGATATGTCGAGCCCCTGACTGACGATGCAGATGTAAATGTAAAAACTGCGACGCATGAATTGAAATTCAATTTGGCGCGAGCCTATATTGACGCCGAACAGTTTGGCTCTGCAGTAGAGATTCTTCATGAATTATTCTCTGAGCGCCCCAGTG
>CAZOXC010000442.1:0-3720 GCA_964583205.1 uncultured Pirellulaceae bacterium
TGAACAGACATTTACCAGCGTTAACAAGCTGGAAGGTCCTTTCGTCGACCCGATCCGCTCGGCCTTGCCACCTGCGCCAGTGATTGACGGCGTGGTGGTGAACATTGACGGAATCGATTTCAACTCGTTGGACTACGATTATGACTCAAACATTTTCAACGGCGAGTTAGACGCCAGCAGAACAGTTTTGCCGGGCGTAACTTTGTTGGCGGGGCCTCGCTTCCTTTATCTGGAAGACACACTGGATACGCAAATCAATGCGACCATCAACGGCAATGTTGCTGGAGTGCCGGTAACAGCTCCATTCACCCAAAATACTCGAGTCGAGACTGAGAACCCGATGATCGGTTTTCAGATTGGTGCCGATGTGGCAGTTCCAGTTTCGCAATCGATGTTCGTAACTGGTTTTATCAAAGCAGGTGGCTACGGCAACACTGCTCGAGCCACTTTGACTACGTTCAACAGCTTGCAACCAGCTGCTGCAGTGAACAGTTTCCGTCGCAGCCAGGGCTCGTTCATCGGTGAAGTCGGTGGCAAGGTCAACTTTGAAATTATCCCGGGCTGCTTTTCGGTCTCCGGTGGGTATCAAGCAATGTGGTTGGACAATGTGGCAATCGCACCCAATCAGTTGACAACAGCGATTACCGGTTTCAGTCGAGTGGAAGTGACAGGTACGCCGTTTATCCACGGTCTTGTGTTTGGTGCAACCTTCCGTCGCTAAATTGCAGAATACTGAATGGTCTTCTCGGACTGAGTCGACTCCTTGGTTCGAACAAAGAAGACAAAGGTCGTTGCGAAATTTCGTGACGGCCTTTTTTTGTGGAATGGGTCAAACAGGTTTGCGTAGTGCGCTACTGGCTGATGCATTCCCGGCTGATTAAAATTGATCAGTTGATTTCCTGGCCGCATCCAGCAAAGTTCATTCATGGCAAATCCGGCTGAAACCCGTAAGGCACCTCTTTATTGCTTGTTCTTTGCGATTGCATTGTTGTTCGCAATTGGAGTTCCCTGGTATTGGCCGGCTTCCGAAATTGAGAGGCAAACCGGCAACGCTGTTAATTCTGAAACTGGTGCCGGCAGCCTTGGCGATGTGCCGCTGTTGTTTGGTTTACCCACCTGGTTTTGTGTCAGCGTTATTTGCTCGCTATTGATTTCGATCTTGATCACGATTGTCGCCTCTAAATATTGGACTTCGCTAAGCGGTGAATCCTCTACCGGAGATCAGGTGTCATGATTGGGCAAGTCGATAACTTGATCCCCTTCAGTATCTGGGAGCTTGGCTTTATCGGCCTTTACCTGCTCTCGCTGATCATTGTCGGGACGATCGGATACCGAGCTCGTAAAGAAGAGTCGCTCAAGGACTTTTATCTGGCGGGAAATGGCGTTGGGTTCCTGGTTCTGGTGATGACTCTCTACGCCACGCAATACAGCGGAAATACTCTGTTCGCATTTTCGGGCAAGACTTATCGAATTGGCCTGTCATGGATTATGTGTCTCCATTTCATGACTGCGATCATTGTGTTTTACCTGTTGCTGGCGCCCAAGTTGTTTCCGATTTCCAAACGAAAATCGTTTATTACTCCAGCGGACTATATTCAGGATCGATACGGTAGCCGTTTCCTGACAACTTTGATTTCGATCTTGATGATTCTGGCCATCGCCAATTTTCTGGTGGCCCAGTTGATGGCCATGGGCCGAGCACTTCAAGGAGTTAAGTCCTACGATCCAGACACGGCGTTTATTGTTGGTGTGATCGCGCTGGCAGGAGTCGTGGTGATCTACGAAACGCTGGGCGGGTTCCGCGCAGTTGCCTGGACTGACGCGATCCAGGGCGTGGTGCTGATGATGGGTTTTCTGATTTTGATGGGCATGGTGTGGTTTTGGTATGGCCCGCCAGGAGATGCGATTGAAACGATTCAGAATCGAATTGCCAGTCAGGGTCCGGGCGAAGGTGGAAGTGCGGAAAAACCTCCCAACATGATTGGAGTACCCGGCTGGTCGCGTTGCGTCGAGTGGGTCAGTTACATCCTGATCGTGGGGATTGGTGGCGCGCATTACCCGCAAGCCATTCAGCGGATTTTCGCCGCCCAGAGCGAATCCGTTTTGAAAAAGAGCATGATCGTGATGGCGTTTCTTCCCTTGGCCACGACATTGATTGTCGTGCTGGTTGGTCTTTACGGAATCGCCTATCACCCCAATCTCGGTGCCGATGCAAGTTCCGATACGATTCTAACTGTCATTTGCCGTACCATTCAGGATTCGTCATTGGCCGGTAGGATTTTGGTAATGGTGATCTTTGCTGCGATTTTTGCCGCGCTGATGTCGACCGCGGATTCGGTGCTGCTCAGTATGTCGTCGATGTTCACCAAGGACATTTATGGTGGGCTGATCAATCCTGCCGCCAGCGAGAAAAGGCTGACTTCTGTCGGCAAAGCATTTTCCTGGTTACTTATCGTCGTCGCCGTGATCCTGGCCATCAGTTTGCGCAAGCAACAGACGCTGGTCGGATTGCTTGATCGCAAATTTGACATTTTGATCCAGGTTGCACCGGCGTTCATGCTGGGATTGCATTGGAAGCGAGTCAGTACAAAGGCCGTAACGCTGGGCGCAATTGTCGGGCTGGTGATTTCGCTGACCTTGGCGGCAGTTTATGGCAAGGTTAAGCCATACAATATCCATCCTGGCCTGTATGGTTTGGCCGTCAATTTGCTGATTTGTTTCGTCGGCAGTTGGCTGATACCTTCGCGCCGGCAGTGAGCGCCCTGCGAGTTTCGTTTACAATTTCAGCATGCAAGGACAGGTTTTAACTCGAGACGATTGGCAGGCTCAGGCAAGCGATTACTATCGCTTTGCTTCCGAGTGGACGGTTCCTTTTCGAGAACGTCGCCGCATCGGCGGGTCGCATCCGGTGCATGATTTCCTGTTCGTCTACTATCAATACTCGCCGGCCAAGTTTGAAAAATGGCACCCGGGCTGCGGCACAGAGCTGGAGTCCGAAGACTTGGCTGGCTTTGACGATTCAAGGTACTCGGTTTGCAACGGACGCTTGTTCTGTGATCCTCGGAAAATAACCGGCAGAGAATCGGAGCAGATGCGCTGGATAGTTGAGTTGCTGAAACGGACCGCGCAGCGACCTGGTAATTTTTCTTGTCTGGGGATGCACGAATGGGCCATGGTTTATCAAGGTCAGGAAATTCGTCATGAGTCGTCGACCGAGTTGCGATTGGAGCAGCAGGAGGTTGATAAACTGGTCGAGTCGCGCCCGATAACTTGTTCGCACTTCGATGCGTTTCGATTTTTCGCCGACGAAGCGCGGCCACTGAATCGATTCCAGCCTACCATGGAGACTCGTCCAGACCTGGAACAGCCAGCCTGTATTCATGCCAACATGGATTTGTATAAATGGGCTTTCAAGACCATGCCCTGGGTGGGTAGCAAGCTGTTGCGAAGCTGTTTTGAGTTGGCCATGCGTGCTCGGCATGTTGATATGCGGGCAAGTCCCTATGATCTGGGTCGGTTCGAGGACTGTCGGCCGATCAAAATTGAGACCGCTGAAGGGCGGCTCGAATATGAACGGGAGCAAAGAGAAATCGCGGCTGCCGCAGCGCCACTTCGCCTGGAATTGTGCTCGGGAATCTAAACAATCCTGGCAGCAAACGCTCAAGCTTGATTTGAGTGGATTGAGTGTTCGACTAAAATGGTCCATGATCAGTATCTTGT
>CAZOXC010000443.1:0-3720 GCA_964583205.1 uncultured Pirellulaceae bacterium
GACGATTGCCAAGTCCATCGCTTCGATCAAGGAAATCACAGATGGGCTGACCAGCGCTGGACCGACTCCTAAATCCTTAAACCAATCCGTACGATGGGTCACAACCAAAGAATCTCACGCCACCAATATCCAACACATCGTTTCACAATATTTTCTGACCCAACGGATCAAAGCGGACAACGAGAATTACGGCAAGCAGTTAGCTGCTTCTCACGCCGTTTTGGTTGCGGCCATGAAATGCAAACAGGATGCCGACCCGGCGACCGCAGTGACTTTGAAAGAAGCGATCTACAATTTGTACCGAGCCTACGAAGGTAAAGAGCCGCAACTGGGCCACGACCACTCGAACAAAAAGTAGTTGACTACAGGGCAGGGGGCTGCGGTTGCGTTTTTTGTTATCCAGCCCCCCAGTTCCGATTCAGCAGAGTCGTCTGGTAGTCCCAGTCAACTGGTAGTCCTAGTCGTCTGGTAATCCCAGTCTGCTTGCCGATAATATTTTCAGGTGGCAGCGACGGATTAACGACAAAAGCGATTGTCGCTGAATCGGATACTCAGCTCGAATGACCCAAACCTGGAACTACGACTGAAGACCAGCCACCTGAATCCACTGAACGGAATGACGACAAGAATTGCTTGTCAAATACAGTCTTCGGATCATTTTACTATCGCCATGGATGTTGCCAGCAATGACGATCGAAATCGTCCCGGTCACAACAAGATCTCAGCGGCGCGAGTTTTTGAACTTGCCCTGGAAGCTGTACAAAGCTGACCCCACCTGGGTGCCACCTCTGCGAGGCAACCAGAAACAGTTGTGCGGATTCGGGCGGCATCCTTTCTATCGAAACGCCAGCTCGCAAGCCTTCCTGGCAAAAAAAGATGGTGCAACGGTCGGGCGAATTCTGGCCATCTCAAATCGCGAGCACAATCAATACAACAGCGACCAACTGGGATTCTTCGGGTTCTTCGAATCGATTGATGATTCGGAAGTTGCAACGGCTTTGCTGGACGCCGCACGTGACCATTTAAAATCGGCCGGACATGATTCTATGCGAGGTCCGGTGAACCCTTCGATGAATTACGAGTGTGGTTTGTTGGTCGAGGGTTTCGATTCGCCGCCCGTATTCATGATGACTTACAACCCGCCCTACTATCGCGAGTTGTTCGAGCAATATGGACTTGAGAAAGTACAGGATTTGTTCGCGTTCCTTGGCAACAAAGAAGATCTTGAAAAAAATGCCAAGCGTTGGAAAACCGTCTCTCGGCGACTGGAAAAGAAGCAGCAGTTCAAAATACGAGCCATGGAACGCTCACGATTCAACGAGGAGCTTCGTGGGTTTCTGGATATCTACAATCGCTCGCTGGTGGGCTCCTGGGGATTCGTGCCGATCACCACGGCCGAAGTTGATCATATGGCGGGCGAGCTACGCTACTTGATCGCACCGGAAATCACAGCGGTGGTTGAAGTGGAAGACCAGAGAATTGGTGTCACGTTCGGGATGCTCGACTACAACACTCGCATCAAACAAATCGATGGCTCGCTGTTCCCTTTCGGCTTTATCAAGCTGTTGCGAAACAAGAAAAGCATCAAGCGAATTCGAATTCTCAGCGCCAACGTGATTCCTGAATACCAGGGCAATCAAGGGATCGGGATGGCACTGTTTTTTGCCATCATCCCGGCGATTCAGGATTGGGGGATTGAACAGTGCGAGTTTTCCTGGGTGCTGGAATCCAACACAATGTCAAAGCAGTCGCTGGAGCGCTGCGGCACTGAACGGTACAAGACTTACCGAATGTTTGAAGTCCAATTCGATTGACGGTCCGCCCTGCATGAATGCGCCCCGTCCTGCACGAATTCAGCGAGCAGTTGTTAACCAGCCAGTTCGCTGAGCTGCTGGTAGATTCTCCAAAGGATGACCAGGAATCCCAGCGGCAATACCCACAAGGCAAACCAGTGCAATTGCCCTCGGTCAATCATCTTCACCAACAAGGCTAACGAAGCCAGGCCCACGAAAAACGCGACCACGGCAGCCACGCAAACCATCCCAAGGTTCTCGGTAGGCGGAGTCTCAAACAAATCCAGAAGTTCCAATACTGTGGCACCCAGGATCGCGGGAATTGCCAACAGAAACGAAAACGTTCCGGCTGATTTGTGTTTTAGACCCATCAGAATGCCAGCCAGAATCGTAAATCCACTCCGAGAAATTCCCGGCATCAACGCAAACGCCTGAAATAACCCAATGAACAATACGGCTTTGATCGACAAGTCGACATAGTCGAGCCGTTCTGCGGACTGACTGTCCAAACTGTCTTTGCCTGCTGACGATTCCTTGTCTGCTTTTTTCTCTTTCGCGTCTGCTTCGTTCCTGGCGATACGATGAAAATAGACCAGCGCTAAACCGGTGATGACGAACATCACGCCGGTCAATAACAGGTCCTCCAACAACCAGGGGTAAACCTTTTTGATCGTTACTCCGATTACGGCTGCTGGAATCGTGCCCACGATCAGCAACAGGATGACTCGGCGATCTTCTGCAAGCAGCCGCATAATTCGCTTGCGATAGAAAATCAAAATCGAAAGCAGTGTTCCGGCATGCAGAGCAATATTGACGAGCGTACTGGGCTCTCCGCCCAGCGCAGTCGAAAAGACATTCAAGTGACCCGAAGAGCTGATCGGTAGGAACTCGGCAATACCTTGAAGAACAGCCAGCACGATCAGCCGAAGAGACTCGGGGACTTCAGGAAATTCAAACATCTTGTTTCACTTGGGCTGGTTTCTGGGATGGATTCATCGCAGTTAAATTAGTTGATCAAATTTCCTGTCGCAATCGCGAAAGCGATGGCTTGGGATTTGTCGTGGGAGATGGAAATCAGAACCTCTTCAATTCCGATTTCTTTCGCGACTTCTTTGGCACGGTTGAACAGGATTAACCTGGGCTTGCCACTGCCTTCGTTTTGGATGCCGATGTCGGTCCACTTGATGCCTTTGGCCCATCCAGTGCCCAGAGCTTTCAGTGCCGCTTCTTTGGCAGCCCAACGAGCCGCGAAGTGCTGAACAGCAGCGGCTCGACCCGTGCTGTACCGAATTTCTTCCAGAGTGAACACTTTGCCGATAAAGTTTTCACCGTGCCGATCGATCATTTTTGCGATCCGGGCAATTTCGACGATGTCAGTTCCGATTCCAATCACATTCATGGGGTAGCTCGCCCAATCCGGGGCTAGGAGAATTTGACTCCGCAAGCTTCCTGGGCACGCAGCAATGTTGCGCCGGCTTTTTTCCGTGCGACTGCCGCACCGTCGCCCAGAATTTCTCGCACGAGGTTAGGGTTGGCTTCCAGTTCAGCACGTTTTGCCCGAGCTTGCGAAAAATAGTCCTCGGAGACTTCCGCCAACGCCTTTTTGACATCTCCGTAACCGAAGCCGCCCTTGCGGTACATCGCCGCCATCTCTTCAATCGCAGCCGGCTCGGCAAACAACGAATACAATTGGAACAAGAGATCTGAGTCAGGATCTTTGGGAGCTGCCAGCGGCCTTGAGTCGGTCGAGATCCGCATGATCTTATTCCTGGCCGGCTTCACCTCTTCGAAGATCGCGATCATGTGGCCCAAACTCAAGGACATTTTTTCGCCATCCGTGCAGGCAACCTTGCCCGACTCTTCAATGATCTTTGCCGTGGGCAATAAAAAGACCTCACCGAACGGACTGCTAAAGCGGCATGCCAGA
>CAZOXC010000444.1:0-3719 GCA_964583205.1 uncultured Pirellulaceae bacterium
GATGTGATGAAATCCGGAACCGATTTGCCAGTTGTCGACTCGGCCGCAACTTTGCGCCAGGCGATTGTGGAAATGAGCAGCAAATCTCTGGGCGTAATTCTGGTGATCGACCAAGACCACAAATTACTGGGACTGCTTACCGATGGTGATCTTCGACGCTGTTTTGAAAAGAACGACAATCCACTCGATCGGAACATCAGCGAATTGATGACCACCAATCCCGTCACCATTTCTGAAGACATGCTGGCCGCCGAATCGATGCAAATGATGGAAAGTAAATCGATCACTGTGCTGCCCGTACTCAACTCGCAAAATCAAATCGCCGGTGTATTGCATCTGCACCACCTTCTTCAAGCCGGGCTTGCTTAAGACTTCTCTGGAACCCAGCCGCATGACGCCACCGATTTACATTTTGACGGGAAATCCGAAATCCGGGAACAGTTGGATCGGCAAGATGCTGCTCGCTCTGTTCCCGCAACCCACTGACGAACTGGCACCGTGGATTCGCAGTCATTTCGTCAACAAGACGGTGGTCGAGTTCAACAAAACCGGTGCGACCAAAATCAAATCAAACGATTTGCTCCAGAGGTTATTGACTGGCGCAGAGAATCCAATCGCTGCACCAGAAGTGGTCGACGATCCGTTGTTTTCCAAGTCCTTAACCCACCTGGCCGGATCCATTCGCGGCTCAATCGCCAGGTCCAACGTCCAATCCACATTAACTGAACAAGACATTCGCCAACGATTGCTGGAGCAAGTGAGATCGGGCACTCAGCAGACATCCAAGCAAACTATTGCGATCAGTAAGCACACGCCGCTGGACCAGATTCGGCGAGTTTATCCCGATGCTCAGATTTTGTGGGTCGTCCGCGATCCTCGTGATACCCTGGTTTCCTATTTCTATCATGAATTGAGCTGCCTGACTCACGATCGACTGGAACTTCTTTTCGAAGACGTCGATTCTTTAGCACTCAAGTCCAGCAAAGATGCCATTCAGTCGATCCTGGTTGATCGAGCCGCTTCGATTGTCGATTTTTTTGACCGCTCGCCACTGCTAACGGAAATCGACGAACGAATTCACGTTGTGCGATACGAACTGATGTTGGACAACGGTATCCGAGAAATGTCGCGGCTTGTGAAATTCTGCAAACTGGATTCCGATTCAACAACGATCTCAAAAGTTCTGGACGACTTCGAATTAAAGTCTCGCCCAACAGCCCGTCAGTCAGGATCAGCTTCACTCGCTAGAAAAGGAATCACTGGCGACTGGAAGAACTACATTACTCAGGAACACCTGGAGTTACTTCCCCAGTCTTTTTTCGACCTGGTCAAGAAGCTTGGATACGAACGCGACGATTCCTGGATGGCAACGCTACCTCAAGTTGCCAACAACGGATTTGATCTGGCTCGATACCGACCGGTCCTTTCCACGCTGTACAATTACGAGCCGATGTGGCTAGAAGATCCGGAATTGCAGGAACGGTTTCCTCGACCCTACGATCCTCAAGCCGGTTCCTATTTCGAATGGCTGACTCAACAGGACACAGCCGAGATCAAAACCTGGTTCGAAATTTGCGAAACTCTCAAACGCGGTTTCGGTTATGTTCAAAACGACAAACGCAGCGCCTTGGAAAACAAACTGGGCTACTAAAGCTACTTAAACTGAGCAATTAATTCGCAATGACGAAAGCCGAATTCTATTCGCGCATGTATTCGTTTTCGGGATGTTCGCCCAGAAAACCCCACTTGCCGTCATCCAACTTGATTCGGCCACCGGGACCAGCGTCGGCTGATGACTGTTCACCAAGCGGTTTCACATAAGCCGCGAACCGGAACTGTGGCTTGGCACCCTCCCAGCGCATCCAATCACGCACCAATCGCAAGGGTTTCTTTTCTTGCGGCACTTCGATCTTGTCGCCCTTTTGGAAAACCAGTTCGTGTGCGCCGGTCCAACCGAACCAGGGGTAGGCCGCGGTGTGGCTGGGGATCCAATGTTGCTTTCCGGACTTGTCAGTCAAACAGAACTCGGCCCATGCATGGCTGGGCACCCACACCAGACGTGCGGGGATTTTTGCGGCTCGGCAAAGCGCGATAAACACGGTGGCTCGTTCTTCGCAATCGCCTACTCGGTTTCGCAATGCATCTTTGACGCTGGTGTAATCGCCATGTTTACCTTCAATATTTTCCCACACCCATTCGTGAAAGATTTTGGCTTTCTGCCAAGGATGCAATTCAGGCGTTGCGATTTCCGATAACAGCTTGCTGACCATCGAAGAACCTGCTTCGATGCCCGGGCTGTTTCCCAGATAGGCTTTAGTGATCTCGCGGGGATACTCCTGCTCAAAAGGAAAACTCTCTTGCGACAATCCATTACAATTTCGATACAGCGTCATTTGATAGACAACGCGAGCTCGAATCACTTGCCCTCGCTCAATCGAAGGCGCGACAATCTCAAACTGACTTACTTCATCAGTCAGCTTGCGCACTTGAGCATCACAGCCTTCGCTTTTTTCGATTTCCACCGAATCGATCGTTTGCTCGTTCAACTCGGCAGGCGACACGGTCGCACCCTGCAATCCACTTGCAGAACCCGTCCCAGTCCACTCGATTCCTACCGAGACTTCGTATTTCCGAGGATCAACATAACCGGTCTTATCTTCAGGTTGATCCTTCCATACCCACTTGCCGAACCTTACAACTGGAATAATTGCATGGGCAGATGGGGACAACGACAAACTTTGACCGTTATAACAGAAGGGCGACGAACCAAGTTGGAATGACGATGGTGACAAACCACCACTGAGCGCTGTAGATCCCTGTGTGGCAGCTCCGAGCGTGGCACCTGGCAGGTATAAACTGGCTCCTGCCGCGCAAAAACCAGACAGAAGGCTTCGACGAGAAACCTTCGCATCAAGACTTCGAATGGTCTTGTTTGAATTGCTTGAACGTCCATCCATCAAGTCACAACCTTTTTCAAAACACGGCCCCAGGCAGGATTCTACAAGCCCGCTAAACCTGAAACAACAAGCGGCTGCAAAGTCGACCCCGTTAATGTCAAAACAAATTTACATTTTGTGTCCCTTTGCGAAAGACAGCACGCTGTATCAAGGCTGGTGTGAAAAGCTGCACCTGCCGGCCCAACTGATAGCCAACTACCGAACCGACTGGACACCTCCCGACGATGCTGCACTGGTGATCTCCCATATGCATTATCGTTACGAGGAATATTCGATCCTTCGCAAGGTTGTATCTGCGAACCGAGTGCCGGTTTTAATTCTTGCTGATGGCGTGCTCGATTATCGTAACTCTTTTGACAATCCTACTATCGCTGATGGCTCTTTGTTCCAGCCAGTCATTGGACATAAAATTGCCTGCCTTGGTCGAGCACAAACTCGGCTGCTCGAATCCTGGGGCAATGTCGGTAAATGCGAAACCGTTGGCATGCCGCGATTGGATCATTATTTGCAACAGCCAGCCGAAGTCCGCAAGCCGGAGGTCACCGAAAAAGAGTTCCGAGTGTTGATTGCGACTGCGACCACTCCCTATTTTACAGACGCCCAACGCCAAGCCACTCTGCAAGGGCTGACCGAACTCAAATCATTCATTGAAAACACCAAGTCTCTCGGAGATCGCCAAATTCGCCCGGTTTGGCGACTGACCGAAGAGCTGGATTCTTTACTGGGTATTAAATCGGAATCTTTCGAAGACCTGTTCGGAAT
>CAZOXC010000445.1:0-3712 GCA_964583205.1 uncultured Pirellulaceae bacterium
GAGTTACTTAGCATAGTTCGACGAAACGTTCGTACTCCTTCGTTCCTTGCCAGATTCTTCCCGCTTGATAGCCCTCGCCTTAACGCAGAGGCCATGAGAGAAGCTCTGTCTTCAGAAGACTTGTCGGGCCTCACGCTGCGTAAGTTGCTCAATCAGTTTTTTTCGTTTCTGGTTGAGCGATGCGGCAATGAACAACGCGAGCGCTATATTGAAGCCGTTAACCGAATCCAAACAGGATCTCATTTTGGGGCCGATGTTTCCAGCAACTATACCGATGATGAATTGCAGGGAGCAAAGCCAGAACAGCTCATCCCCAACGTCAGGTTAGTCAATGGGACAACTCGATCTGACACGCGGCAGCGGATAATGCTGACATTCAACACACCTTTCTACCCAGAGATTCTTGTCGCCAGTAGTGTGATGGCCGAAGGAGTCGACTTACACTTGAATTGCAGATACGTCATTCATCACGACTTGTGTTGGAATCCCAGTACGCTCGAGCAAAGATCTGGTCGAGTCGACAGGATTGGTGCCAAGTCAGAACGGGCAAAGAAGCCAATTCACATCTATCTTCCTTTTGTTGCTGAGACCCAAGACGAGAAGATTTATCGAGTCGTAATGGATCGTGAGCGTTGGTTTAACATCGTGATGGGAGAAGACTACAAAATTGATCTTCGCACGACCGACAAGCTCGCTTTGAGAATCCCATTCCCCGTATCCGCCGCCAATGAATTGGCATTTAAGTTGGGCGTGATGTGATTCTACGCCGAAAGTTTTGTCGTCGCAGTCTTGAATTTTGCTACTAGGCCTTGAGCCCATTTAACAATGTTAATAAACGGTTGGCCGATGAAGCCCAGTTGGCGCGCATAGAAATTAGCAGCAAACAAGGAGGATCCAAACCAAAGGAGTGACGCCAACAACATTGATGCAATAAACCAATAGAGGCGAGCCCTTTTGCCGGTCCTTGATTCTGGCATAAAACTTCATTCACAATGCGATTATCGTCGCCCGTCTATCAAAGATTCTGCAACTTCCTTTACTTTGTCGGTCCCGTTTTCGGCAAGGAATTCGATAGGGTAATACAGAGCGCTTTTGAGGTGGACCCAATCCGGACGAACGATATCCAGCAACAACAATTGTTTCTCTGCAGTCAGGTGATGATCATCCAGTAATTCGCCGATTGATTCCTCAATTCCATTCCAGTAGGCACTATAGTTTTCCTGGCTTTTCAACATCCGGTTGACCAGTTCAAACATGCTGGTGCCAACGATTCCTTCGGCAATGAATCTACTCATGCTTTCCAGGGTTTTGATGAATCCACCCGCTTGAACACCGGCAACCATAAGCATGGCGTCAGACCGATTTGCGGTCATGTATTTTCCTGCTGTGACGTCGTAAACGTCGACCTCGATCCGCAACATCACATACGTCCATTTGTCTGGTTTTGGCATGTTGTAGAGTTTTCGAAGTAGTCCGCGGGTAATGTCGACGTCTGCGTGGAACCTCAAAGCTTTATTTTGAACGATTTCATAGCCATCTGAATTGCCCGCGGTATAAGAAACACCGTTGGGACGTCCTTCATCGCCCAGGATTCGTTCATTGATGTCGCCCTGTTCTGGAATACGGAATGTGTAGCGTATTTCATAGGTGTGTCCAGGTTCAGGATTCGATATCGTTGTTGCGAAACGAACACAGGCCCCTAAATCGCCACCATCATTGGCCAGTTCGCAATAGTTGCTGCACGATGTGTTGCCTTCGGTCGTCGTGATCCCGGAACCGGCTTTTGATTGCCCAGGACACGTACCGCCAACAACGGCAAGCGAGAATACGCAATAGACGAAGATTTTCGGATAGCTGAAAAATGTCATGGTTCTGGCCTTTTGTGGAGTGATTTTTTGATTGAACAACACCGATAAAGCCCAGGCCGCGAGGTTGTGACAGAAAATTCGAAATGTTTTCTGTGAATTCAAACTATGGTGATCAATAGTCGCAGCATCTGCGTTCCGTTTTGTGTTTTTCGCAAGGGTTTTGAGAGGCCGTGACGGAGTTTGCGTCAAGAAGGAGTTTTTAATCACGCTCTTTGTCCCCCTTTATTTCGTTCCATTCCAATTCTAGGTGTCGGGGCATATCAGAATAAGAGCTGCATCGTTCGGAAATAGAAACCCTTGTTGGCGCAAGTGATGCTTTCAAGGTATCTAAATCGGAATCCGACAAACGAGTTTCACACAATCTTAACTCGGCAACTTGCAAGTTTTTTAAGTGCTCAAGTACCTGTTTTGATGTTTCAAAATTGCGTAAGGTCAGACTGATATCTCCGCCAATCGAGTTTACGCATTCTACAGTCAGTTCAATCGACGTGGGATCAGGACGAAACTCAACGCTGAACGCCGTATGCCACATATTAAACCAAATCGATCGGTTTATTTCCTTGTATCCATAAAATTCGTTCCCAATTACTTCGTCGTAGCTTATTAACATCTCAATGCTTTTGCATTCACCGTTTAGTTTGCAAATTTCTTCAAGTGATGCCACTTGATGCTTAGCTCGAAGAACAACGGGGAGTAGAATCATGGATGGAATCAAAAACATTGCAATTAAAATGGAGATCAACTTTAAGCGTCTATTCATTTTTGCTTGTTTCCTTTTTTCAATCCTATTGACGGTGATAACCGAAAGGTTTGCCATTCCGGACGGCCACTTTGGAGGGGATTCCAATCTTCGATTTTTTTGCAAGCTCTGTCAAACGTTCTCGGCTGCCAGCAATACGATTGTCGCCTGTCCTTTACTGAAACTGAAATCTCCGAACACCGCTTGGAAACACTTGCAACGATGCAAAAGTATGCTCAGGAATTCAGCGCAAGGTGTTGATGGCTCACGTTGATCTGTATATCAACGAATGGACGCCAAAGTTGGGAGAGGTTGGGAGATCTGCGTTGCAGAAGCTTGGAGAGATTGCTCAGTAGATGAAGATTGTTGAAGAAGATTGCCAGCTTCAGGTGCTGCAAGCCGATAGCGCCTTTGCATTAGCTCGGCGCGCACAAAAACAGCCGCACAATAAACCTATTGGCGGCTGTTCGATTTTTACTATCGGTTGAATTCGTTGGCACGAGCCGCTTTTTGAGCAGCAGCTTCACGCGACAATTTGAATTCAGGCCCCTTCGGGAAGTACTGCAGGTCGTCCTTCAAATAGTAAGGACTTGGCAGCGTTTGCCCTCCCACGCTGACTTGGCATCCAGTTGTAGCAACGCAACTCATAAGAGCTGCTACAACCAACAGTGAACCGACCAGTTTCTTTTTGATTTTGCTTGTCATCGAATCGAGGCTCCGTTTTCCGAAGCGGCCTGGACTTGTTACGGCATAAACCGGCTAATTGATATAATCGGTACAAGTGATATCGGCCCGAATGCAGAATGACTTTGGAATAATCCGTGAATTCCCTTGCAAGCAAGTAAAATTTTCAAATCAGGACCATTCCGGGGGCATTTGGCGGGGGAATCGACCAAATTGTCGCTATCAAAATTGGAAAATATTCAAAGCGGGAAGCCCGACAAAGCACAAAGGGCAAGCTCGCTATCACGGGATTCGAGCAAAACCGGTACACATTTGGTGACTTGCACTGCAATTTACAGACTGAATCGTTCGGCAGCCGGCCTCGAAATTCGGTAAAATGAAGATTGGGGAAGGCAAACGATGTCTGGCACTTGGCCAGTAT
>CAZOXC010000446.1:0-3708 GCA_964583205.1 uncultured Pirellulaceae bacterium
AGGTTTGCCTGCAACTGCGTTTCGGTCAACAAATTTCGCTCATCACTTTTACCACTGGGGTCACCGATCATTCCGGTTGCTCCCCCCAGCACAGCGATTGGCCGGTGGCCGGCATTTTGGAATCTTCGCAGCATCAGCAGTGGCATCAAGCTGCCAACATGCAGGCTGTCGGCCGTGGGATCGAAGCCTGCATAAACCACACGAGGTTTTTCCAGCAGCCAGTTTTGCAGATTCTCGTCGGTGGTTTGGTAAACCAGGCCTCGCCAATCGAGGTCAGTGTAAATATCGTTCATGGAATGAATTGGTTTCGGGCTGCGGTTTCCAGGCTTTGATGTTGGCTTGATGAAACGGCAGTTTGCTGCACGTTTCAATCAGATCATGACGATAAGCCAACTCGATCAGTTTGGAAAGTAGACGCTCGCAGCCCAGTTTGGTTCATGCTCAATGGCCGAACCAGTTGGTTGAGAAGCTGAAGCGAATTAGTGAACCAGAACTTCCAGTGCTTCTTCGTGATCCTGTTCCGCCGCCAATTCCACCAGCTCAAGACCAAGCTTGGCGTTCCTGAACTTCGCCGGACCTTCCATGTAGATCATCCCCAATCCATATTGGCTTTGTGCGTCGCCTTGGTCGACACCCATCTGAAACCATTTGATAGATTCTTCAAAATTTGGCCAAACCAATTCACTGTCAGAGTAAATCCAACCCATCGTGGACTGGGCCCAGGGGTCACCATTTTCGGCGGCAATGCTAAGCCATTTAATTGCCTGCCGTCCGTCTCTGGCAACTCCATCGCCATTGATATAGAAGAGGCCAGCGTAGGCTTGAGCATCGGTGTCACCATTTTGGGCCGACTGCAACATCCAGTAGGCGGCCTTGTCTTCATTGGCCAGGACACCGTGCCCCTCCATATAAATGTAGGCTAGATAGTATTGAGCCGTTGCATGGTTTTCCAACGCAGCTTTTTGAAACCACTCGCGGGCTTTAATATCATTTTCCGAGACGCCCGAGCCCAGGTAGTGTGCCAGTGCGACTTCGTACATGCAGTCCGTGTCGCCCAGTTCAGCACCCTTTTCAAACTTTTCGAAAGCCCGTTTGGGATTTGCTTGAGTTCCATACCCTTCTCTGAAGATTAACCCCAGGTAAAAGTAGGCCAAGGCATGATCGTCCTCGGCTGCCATCTCAAAATACTCACGGGCCACGGTATCATCCTCGATGACACCTTCACCAAAATAATGCGCTAAACCCATTTGGTAGGTGCACTCGCTATCACCAAGTTCAAAACCTTGTTCAAAGTATTCGAGTGCCATTTCGAGGTTAGCTTCAACGCCGATACCGAGTTTGTAAATTGCACCTAATCTCTGGATCGCATTCAGGTCATTTAATTGAGCCGCTTTTTTGTACCAACGAAGAGCTCGTCGAGTACTCTTGCGAGCCCCCTGCCCCATTTCGTAGAGGAAACCGATACTGTACAGAGCGTTGGGTTCATCCTGTTCGCTGGCTTCCAGGTACCATTTCATTGCTTCTTCATAATCCTGGTCAACCGAGTGCCCAAAGTAATAATAGTCGCCAATTTTGTATTGCGCAAAAGCGTTGTTTTGTGCGGCTGCCTTGCGAAACCACTCAAGTGCCGTTTCAAAATCCTGCTCGACGCCGTCACCCAATTCCAGTCGATCGGCCAGGGCAATCTGAGCCTGGACGTCACCGGACGCGGCTTTGGTTTTTAACTCTTCGATGTCGACTGTCTCATGGGTCGACTCCTGTTGTCGAAAATCCTCTTCCTGTTGATTGCCAACAATCCAATTCTGGTACGACTTCAAAGTCGGGTTTGCCAAGGCAACCGTTGGAATCAAGCTGCCAATTGCGACCGCGATGGCCATAACCGTGGAAATCCGCTGAATGTTATTCAAGGTTGATAGGTTCATTTCTCGACCTGTAACTAAAATTAGGCAGTGCGTGATGGAATAGATTTGGAATCCGATTTTCAACGATAAATACAATCTATCCGACTGTGACAAAAAAATCCTGAATTGCCGGATTTTACTGCAGCCGAACTTCAATAGTCGATCCCGGCCAAGCCACTATTTGAAGCATAGCTGCAACCGGGGCTTTCAGGCATGTTTTTGCAGTTTCATCGGTGTTTTTGGGAAAAACAATTTCGAAAATACCTGTCACAGGCAGGTTGGTGGCCGGTATTGGTTTCAACTGATTCAAAACGCCTTTAGGGAATTACGGAAATGAACGCCATCTTCAAACTGTTCGCAGGATTCATCGGATTGACAACTCTGGCGACCGTTTCATTCAGCCAGGCTCAAGACCGTTACGCTGTAGTGGTTGGTGTCGAAAAATACAATCCATCGTCGTTCGAAGACTTGAAGTATGCCGAAGACGATGCGGCCGGGCTGGCACAGGCATTCAATCTGCTGGGTTACAATACGACGATCATGACCGCTGCGAATGCTCGCACACCGGCACTCAAGCCCTATGGTCCGGCCAATATTCTGAAGACGATTCAAACGGTTGCCGGCAGCTGCCTCAAGGGCGATACGCTGATCGTCTCGCTTTCTGGCCACGGTGTTCAATTCGAAGACGAAGAACCATTGCCATCGGGAATCTATGAAACCTACTTTTGTCCAGAGAGTGCGGATATCGGCGATAAGACGACTTTGTTGCCCGTCAGTCAAATCATGGAAGTCATCAACAACTCAGAAGCAACTCGGAAACTGTTGCTGATCGACGCCTGTCGTGAACAATTGACTCACGAAGGTGAAGCCAATTCACGCGGTGCACGAAAGATCAAGCTGGATGCAGTTCATGAAAACCGCGAGAGCGTTCCTGGTGGAATGGCTGTTATGTTCAGTTGTAAAAGTTCGCAACTGAGCTGGGAACACGATTCACTTGAACACAGCGTATTCTCTCACTTCGTGATCAGTTACCTGCAAGGCAAAGCCGACGAACGATTCTACGATCAGGGCAAACTAACACTCGACGGACTGGCGTACTATGTTCGCAAGAAAACGAACCAGTTTGTGTTTGAAAACAACATTTGCGCGGACGGACAAAGCCCGGTCTTGCACTCGACATCTGAAGAATGGCCCCTGGCGGCAACTCGACCTTTGGCAAGTTACAGCGAATTCAGCAGTGAAAAACTGATGCAACACGTCGAACTGGAATATGCTGCCGCCCAACATGAACTGGGTCTACGCTACGCAGAGGGTCGAGACGTTGCACAAGACTACGCAGAGGCATTGAAGTATTTCGAAGCCGCTGCTGAACAAGGATTTGCTCCGGCCGCATTCAGCGTTGCTTTCATCTACGACTATGGAATGGGAGTTGAGATTGACTATACAGAGGCAATGAATTGGTACAAGATCGCTTTGGAGATGGGCGAGGAACGAGCCAATGCCTACATCGCGTTCCTGTACAATAATGGCATGGGAGTCGAACAAAACACTGAAGAAGCCAGGAAGTGGTTCGAAAAAGGGTGTGCAGCGAACGACCCAATCGCCATGATCGGATTGGCAAACTTGTTGTTTGACCAGAATGACTCAGGCCAGACAACGAGTCAAATCTACGACCTGATCAACGAAGCAATCAAAACTGATATTAGGGAATTGCCTGAAGACCTTGATGAGTTGATGCAGTGTGAGGGCAAAGATTTGTTGCAGTTCATGGGCGACGCATACTCCTGGAAGGGATACTTTTACGAGC
>CAZOXC010000447.1:0-3706 GCA_964583205.1 uncultured Pirellulaceae bacterium
AAGATATGGACCAAAATGAAAAACTGTACGGGTTTTTCCGGTTCTACTACTTAGAAAGGCCTTAGGGCGCATGCGGTTTTTTCTGCCCAAGTTTGCGGATCATGCCGATTTTGATTGTGGAATTCCGATTTTGCACTCGAATTTTGATGACCATACGCAGTTTGGCAATTTTGTTAGTTATCGGGTTAGTCCTGATTTTTGAACCGGCTTGGGTTGAAGCCCAAACTGGGTCTAGTGCTGTGCGCCAGCCGGCTGCGGGTTACCAAGAGTCTTCTAAGCGAGTCTTCGATTTTCCAGATCCCCATGAAGGGCGGATCGATGCCTCCAGAGTTGTGGAAGCGTCCTTTGAATTGCCGGTCGGCCAAGGCGGTGATTCGGCACTCGGATACGAATCAGCAGATTCAATGAGTATCCTGCAAACTGGTTTTGATGAAGAACGTTTTGGCGAGGATTCCGGTCAGGCTGGGTCGTATCAAGGGCAGGATCTGGAGACCAATGATCTCCAGCAGCCAACCACTGACAACTCGCTGGACAATCTTGATGAAGAGACAGCCCAAGTCGGTCTTGTAAACCTGGATCTTCAGGCAGCGATGCTGAGTCCGATATTGAAAAGCCGGCAGCACATTCCTTTATCGCTGAACGAAGCGTTGGTTTTGGCTTTGGAAAACTCGCCACTGATCAAGGAGTTTCAATTCGACGCGCTGGAGTTTCAGCAGGTAGCTGGCCAGGAACTGGGAGAGTTCGATTACGAGGCATTTGTTGAAAGCTCATTCCAGAGAAACAACGATCCGGTCAACAACAATTTCAACGTTGCTGATGACGAGCAGTTTCGAATCCGGTCTCAGAATACAAACTTGAATTCCGGATTGCGTCGTCGTACGGAGACCGGTGGTCAAATTGAATTCAGTCAATCGTTGGATTTATTTGATGACGATTCAGGCACCTTGCTGCCACCCGATCAGGCTCGAACTCAGTTTTCGGTCAATTTCTCGCAAGAGTTACTCAGGGACTCGGGGCGAAAAGTGGTGATGAACCAGGTGTTGGTTGCCAATGCTCTGGCCGAGGGTGAGGCTGCCAATTCAACAGCCCAGATCGTCAGTCACCTAAATGACGTGGCGGACGAGTATTGGAATTTATTCAGTCAGCGAGGTCGAGTTGTCGCGGCCTATGAGCAAGTCAAACTGGCTTCAACGATTGTGCAAAAGATTGAAAAGCGAGTCGAACTGGATGGCGAAAAGAACCTCGTCTTTCAGGCTCGCACCGCACTCAACCAGCGAAGCATTGATTATCACCAAGCCATCGCTGATGCCAAATCTGCTCAAGACCGTCTGGTTCGGCTGATCGGTGCGGCTCGACTCATGGACCCTTTCCTGGAGTTGTTGCCGAGCGAAAATCCGATTGTGACTGCCTTTCCGGTGGATCTAAGAACCGAGATGCATGTCGCTTTGCAGAATCGTGCCGAGATTCAACAGTCCTTCGCCAGTATTCAAGCCGCGCAACTAACTCATCACCTGACTCTCAATCAATTGTTGCCTCGACTTACCTTTCAGTTGGAGTCCGGTTTGAGCGGATTGAATGCCAACTATGACTTGCCCCAGGCCTATGCAAGCCAGTTTAACAATTCGCCTTCGTTTGGAGCGGGTTTTGCCATGGAAGTTCGCTTGGGCAACCGTACCGCCAAGTTCCGTAACCGCGAAGCCGAGCTGGCTCTTCTGCGAAGCGAGTCTGAATTGCAGTCGACGATTCAAGGAGTCGAGCTGGAAGTGAAGCTTGCCTATCGCAATTTGGAAGCTGTTGGCAGTCAATTGGAAATGTTGCAACAGATTATCGACGACACCTATCAGGAAATCACCTTGATCCAGCAGCGTACCGAAATCGCTCCTCGACAAGGCGATATCCCCAGCGTGCAGTTGAATCTGGTGCTGGATGCTCTGCTGCGATTGGCAAACGCCAAGAATCAGTACCTGGACGCCGTTGGCCTGCAGCAACGTTCTTTAATCGACATGAAACGGGCAACTGGAACGCTGGTGCAGTCCGATGTTCTGTTGTGCGATATGGGCCCGGCTTGTTTCAATCACTGTGACCTGGCGAAAGACTTGAAAGAGAGCGAACGTCAGGATTGCGCCGAGGTCGTCGATTTGCAAAACCAACTCTATCACCGTGCCGCAAACGGTCCCGGTTGCGACGTCAAGCACAACCAGTAATCGCTCGCCAGCACCAGCGGCTTCTGTTGAAACCGCCCGACGATGCAGCGCTACGTAAGTTGTAAATGTATTGCCTGCGAGGTTTTTAAAACGAATAGCGAAGCATGTTCAGAAATCGTTCGAGATCTTCTTGAACCTGAGTCGTCGCTCGGACCACCAACACCATCGACTGGCTCCAGTAGCCAATCCCGTTGATCCCGCCGTTGGTTTCCCATGTGTCGGGATGGATCGTATTTTCGATCAAGCGGATCAAGTCATCAGCGTTGGCTTCCAGGATTCCACCGAAATAGCCACCAGCGGAATCTACAACTCGATGCGCCCCGCCATGTGACCAGGAGATGAGTTGCATTTGGTCGGAAATGCCGACGGCGACTGCGTACATTTCGTCGGCTGTTTCTTGATCAAGTTCATCGTAGTCGATCGAGCCCACCGCCGACTGCCGAGTATCAACGGCTTGCGATTTGTTTTTTGAATCTTTGACGATTTGTTTTTTGACTTCATTGAGTCGGTAATGGACACGTCGTCCGTAACCCTGCAAAGTTTCGCTGGTTGCATAGCGCCGGTCTGTTCGGATCTCGTAGAAGAGCATGCACAGATCCAGGACCGAATTCAGACGGCTTTCGTCCGATTCACTATCTTTGGCACGCTTCGAGAAAACTTCCAGTTCTTGCTTGATGTCAACAAATCTGCGCTGCCCTGCTGTCTGTGCATAAGAAATTGACGCCGGTGCGAAGATCAGGCTCAGCACGAAACACGCACTGATACTAAAAGATAAGAGGCTGTTCATAACCAACTCCAGTTTGTTGCCCCTGGAATTGCGAAAGTGCTTTTCCGGATTCCAGTCCAAGGATCCTGTTTTGCACCCATAGTTTATCGGTTGTCCAAGGTTTGAACAAGCAATTTCATCTAAACCTAAGCGACCAATTTGTCAGATTCGCTATCAGAAGTTGTCAAGTTTTCCTTGTTTGCGCGGTCGGTGGGATCGCAGGTCGACTCTTTTGCGGGTGCTGTGGATTCTCGTGCCCCTGAATTCTCAAGAATGTTCCAGCAATAGTTGCTGAATCGAGTGCTGGTAATTATTCCGCTCACAAGCAAACCCACGGCCGCACCAAAAAACACATCGCTGGTCCAGTGCGCCAACGAGAGGACTCGTTGCGAAGCTGCCAGGATAGCCAAGGCGAAGAAATACCAACGCCCCTTTGGAAACAACCAGCTTAATCCCAAAGCGAATCCAAATGCGGTCGCAGAGTGAGCACTGGGGAAGGCCTGGAAATCATAACTGTTCTGTTGGATGTATTCCGGATTGGTCACGTAACTCCAACCGACTTGCCACTTGCCAATCGTGCTTTGAATATCGTGATGCATCGCCATCGGACGAATCCGGCAAAAGCAAAGCTTCAACAGATTCGCAGCACAACCGGCCAGAATTGCGCAAGCCGCGACTCGAGGCAAATACCGTCTTGAATAAGGTGCTATGACCGCGATCCCGATCAGGATTACTA
>CAZOXC010000448.1:0-3705 GCA_964583205.1 uncultured Pirellulaceae bacterium
TCCGGCTGCAGCTCCTGCTCCACCAGCAGCCCAAACTTTAATAAACATTTTATTCGGCAGATGCAACAAAGGGATCCTTCCCAATGTCAATCAACCGCTCTCGCCGTTCTTTGTCCTGACGCAGCAGTATCATTCGATCTGTCAAAAACCGGCGTTCCAGTTTGGCTTGCGCCTTCAAAAACAAGCCGAATAATCGGTGATCAAGCTTCAGGCGATTCTTGTGTTGTAATTGAAGCTTTTGAGCCTGTTTGGGGCTGAGTCCAAACTTCAACATTTCGTCATCCAAAGAAACAAAAATTCGATAACTGCCAGGGTCGCCTTGACGTGAACTACGGCCAATCAATTGCCAGTCGACTCGAGCAGCTTCATGGATCTCCGTCAATATCACGTGCAGGCCTCCTGCATCACGAACCGAGTCATCCAGCTTGATATCCGTTCCGCGACCAGCCATGTTGGTGGCTACGGTGACTCGGCCAACTTGTCCTGCTTGGGCAATGATCTCGGATTCCTGTTCAATAAAATTTGCATTCAGTACTTGATGCTCGATTCCAGCTTCGCGAAGCAAATCAGACAAGATTTCCGAGTTGTCGACTGAACGAGTTCCAATTAGAACAGCTCGACCAGACGCAATCATCTCGGCTGTTTCGTCGACCACAGATTCGAATTTGAATTGTTGGTTTATGAATATCAACACCGGCAACTCTTGTCGATCGACCGGCTTGTTGGTGGGGATGCGAACGACCGAACGTTTATTAACTTTGCGAAACTCTTTTCGGGATGTCCAAGCTGTTCCAGTCATGCCGCAAACGTGCTGATAGAGCCGAACTAGCGTCTGGACCGTTATTGAAGCTGATTGCTTGGTTTCGGGCGAGATTGGTACCTTCTCGCGAGCTTCAACCGCTTGGTGAATCCCCTGCTGCCATTTGCGACCCTCGGCAGGGCGACCAGTGAATTCGTCAATGATCACGATCTCATCGTCGATGACCGCGTAACTCTTGTCCCTTGCAAAGTCACGGTTGACTCGTATCGCATTTTCCAGGTGTCGATTGAGCCTCCGCAAAGATGTGTTGTCGGTAGCAGTTGTGCGAGGAAGTTGACGTAATTTCCGCATACCGGACGACAGGAGCTTGACAGTTTTGCGTTTGTGATCGTATTTGAAGTCCGAGTGTTCCTCAAAGGAACGAGCATGTTCGGCCGCCCACTCATAGCAGGCTTGCAGCTTTTCTTCTTCTCCCTGATCAACGGCGCCAATAATCAAGGGAGTCCGAGCCTCGTCGATCATGATGCTGTCTGCTTCATCGACGAGTAAACAAAAGCGGTTCGGTTCAAAGTGATTCGGTCGCTGTCCGCCATAAGTCATTTCCTGTGCCGGAAGTCGTTTGAGTCGATCGCGGAGAAAGTCAAATCCAAATTCTTTGGCGGTCGAGTAGACAATGTCTTTTTGATACTCCTCGATTCGCTTCTCGGGCGGATCCGAAGTCTGAATGCAACCGACAGTCATTCCCAACCGTTCAAATACGGGACGCATCGTAGTGGCATCTCGTTTGGCCAGGTAGTCATTAACCGTTGCGATATGAACACCCTGCTTCGCCAGGGCAAACAAAAAGGTGGGCAAGGTTGCCGTAAGTGTCTTGCCTTCCCCCGTCTTCATCTCCGCAATCCGGCCATGCACCATTTCGATACCGCCCAGAATCTGAACGTCATGCTGTTGCAGTGCAAGAGTCCGCCGAATCGACTCGATCACCAGTGGAAACCCATCAATGATTGCTCGTTTAATCGGACGACCGGCCAGGATTTGGAATCGCAGTGCCAGACTGGATGCACGCAGCTCTTCGTCTGGAGTACCGGAAAGAGTGGCCGCCCGTTGCTTGATGGCAGAAATCAAATTGCGCCTTCGAGTTCTCATGTTGGCCAATAGAAAACCAGCTAAACAGCGGACTAACAACATTTCTTTTAAGACATTGGTACCCAATCATTAAATCATTGTAGATACTCGAAAACCGGGGTTCATTTTCAAAATCACCTCCACCTGCCAGCTTGATGATCGACGTAGCGGCAAAAGTAAAAGAACTTCAAAACCAAAGCGACTCAGTATCCGAGTTTGCGGAAGCACTCGTTCGCTTAACGGCCGATGAACAAGATGTTGTCGATGCAAGAGCCTGGAATTGTAGTGAATTGCCCTATGGTGAACTTCAACGAATCCAGTCGGGCAATAACGGGCTTAGCCTGGACTTGCTACCCGAAAATCAACGTGTCGATTTGCTGAGCAAATCTATCTCGAATGAACGCCCGCTGATGGTCAAAAACGAAGATCCTCAGCACCAATTTGCCTTTGCGTTTATCCCTGTCAAACAAGGCGAACAACTGGCTGCCCTAGAGCTACTAATCGATCAGCCGGAAACGACTGATTCAGCGCCTACAATGGAATTGCTGAACGTGATTTGGCAGAATGCCAACGACTTGGAAACGTCGAATTCAAGCTCCAAAGGTGACGAGTCACAGCCGATTCAGGCAGCCAACGTCAACGAATTGGACGAGTACGTTTCCAACATTTCACAGTCACTCGACTTTAAGGAAACATGCTACGCAATCGCCAATGAAACCCGAAAGTTCATTAATTGTGATCGCGTGGCCGTGCTGGACTACAAAACCGGAAAGTGCAAAGCGGTTTCAATAAGTGGCCAGCCTTCTGTCAATCGTCGAGCCAACGAAGTACGCTTGCTGGCGAAGCTTTCGACAAAAGTTGCTGCAATTGGAGACCAGTTGCATTACCCAAGCGACGAAGAGTATCTCCCGCAAATCGATCAGGCCTTGACGGGCTACCTGGCCCAAGGTGTTACTCGTAGCTTGTCTGTTCTTCCAGTTAGAAAAAAGAAGATTCAGCAGGATGAACTCAACCTCGATTACCGACACAAGCAAAACAACCCCGTAATCGGATGCCTGGTCCTGGAACATTTTTCACGAACTCTATCGGAAGAAGAGTTTTTTGCGCGCTCCCAACTAGCGTCTCGCCACGCTGGAAACACCTTGCGAGCAGCAGTAAATCATCGCAGTCTATTCCTGTACGGCATTTGGCGAATGCTGGGCAAATCCAGAATCGTCATTGCAGCTCGCCATTTGCCGAAAACTATTGCTGTCGCTGTAGCGTTACTGGCAATCGCATTGGCGCTAATTTTCATCCGAGTTGATTTTTCAGTTTCTGCTGATGGCGTGTTGATTCCGGCTGATCGAAGACTGGTGTTCGCTGCTGAAAACGGGATGATCGATCAGGTTGACGTAAAACACGGTGACGCAGTAGACACTGAGAAGCCTTTGATCCGTATGATCAATCTGGATTTGATTATCGAGTATCAGAAGGTGGTCGATCAAATTGAAACCGTAAAGAGTCAGATCGACAGCATCGATCGAAACAAAATGAATCGTGATCGGTTAGATCCAACTGGGGTACAGAATGACCCCAGCGTCGAGCGAGCAACTTTGGAAAAAACTCTGGAATCCCTAGTGAACCAACTGGCTATTTACCGATCGCGGTTGAGTTCGCTTGAAGTATTCAGCCCGATCGAGGGTGAAGTGATTACCTGGAATGTTGATGAGAAGCTTACTGAACGACCAGTAGTAGCCGGACATGTGTTGCTTGAAGTTGCCAATACCGGTGGTGAATGGGTTGTCGAGCTTAATTTGCCCGATCGTAGAATCGGGCATTTA
>CAZOXC010000449.1:0-3704 GCA_964583205.1 uncultured Pirellulaceae bacterium
GATTCTTATTGACTCGGCTTCATTTCTCGCTGCACTGAGCAACTGTTCTTTTAGGTAACGTCTGATTTGGGAGACGACTGGCTCGAAGCCACTTTCCTCATCAAGCGTTTTCACATGGTGCGCTAGTACGTGAGGGTCGATGTACTCCAGCGCGATACCATATCGGGCACATTCGCCTTCCATTAATCGAAGGATGACCTCCGCCCGTTCGAGATGTGTTAGCGGTGACATCCAAACGAATTGTCCAATGTGACGTGCCAGCTCAGGAGCCAGCTGAGTTTCTGAAACCAACAGTTGTTCACAATCCAGGTTCCATTTCAATTCGCTGCTTGTCGATCTGTTCCTAAGCGTTCGTATTTGATCAGTACAATTCTCGACAATAATGAAGAACACGCAGTGCTGAAAAGTGATTGGGGCTTTTGTCGACGGATCACGGTACTGGCCATCACGCAGGATGCTGGCGACGACCTGTTGCACGCTGGCGTGGGCTTGATCCAATTCCTCGAAAATGATCGTGTGTAAAGGGTTTTTTCGGACACATCGAGTCATCATGCCCTCTTTGGTGGTAGAGCCCAGCAACGTATTAAGACTGGCTGGATCACTAAATTGGCCCATCGAAAGTCTTAGAACGGATCGGCTCCGATTTACAGCGTTTCCAATCTGTTGCGCAAGAAAAGCTTTTCCACTACCTGCTGGACCACACAAGGCAAAGGCTCCCAACGGAGCGACTTTCTGAAAATCGTTTGACTTTGATCGCAGCAAGACTTCTTCCTGCAAACGATCCATGATCGAACTGATCGCATCACGGTGACTGGTAACACAGTTCTGCAACATACCCTTTGCACGTTGGAAATCCGCTGGTTGACGAAGAATCAAGTCACAACTTTCGTGCCGAGATTCGTGCGTGCGTTCTACAGGTGGCTGGCATCGGGATAGCTTGCAGACCAACTGAATGTATGGTTTGCAAAACGGCTTTTTGTAATACGTAGCAAGTTCAATGCGACGATACTGAAGCATCCAGCAAACATAGGCAGTCAGGCCGGCAATCCCAATGATCACAGCGAGGATAGCCGTTCCGAAGACGCGGTTCACTGTGATCATTACAAATGTGATAATCGCGGCACAGATCAGTGACTTAAAAATGGGTTGAGTTGGCATTCTGCTCTTTAGGCTCCCAGTCGATCCAGGGTCTCACGAGCGAACTCGAAAGCCCGTTCCAGTGTGTCTGCTTGCTCCACTGCCCCCTTTGTTTCACTAGTTTTTTGCTGGTTGGGCACGATCAAAATGCATGCAGGTCCAATGACAACGACCAGCAGGCAAACTTTGAAAAGCTCGGAATTTTCCCACCGTTCTTTTGCGCGTTGAAACGTGCCACACGCTTCGATTTCTGGCTGACGTGTTGGTGACTCATTCTTCGTTTCTGGTGATAAAGCTATCAACGGTTCTTGTTCCAGCATCGATAATTCTCCCTGTTGTGTCGGCTGCTTTACCGGTCACGTCTACCACCTTCGCGGCGGCATCACGTCCTTTTTGCATGAGAGTTTTGCTCTGACCGAATACACTTGGTAAATGTTGAGGCGCGTTCACGGGTGCGATTGGTAAAGGAGCCGGTGGATTGTCCACAAACTGATTGCCTACGAAGGCAACGAATAAAGTCACGATTGATATCAGGCACACGAGATAGGTTTTTGTTCGTTTCGTTTCAGATTCAAGCTTGTCATTCATCTATTGCCTCACTATCCCTATGGGCTGAATTTCACCTTCGTACATCGACCGCATAAAGAAGTCGCCCTGACTTGTTCGACAAGCAACCGTGATACCTCCCCCACCGTCCGTAATACCTTCCAATTCGATCGACGAACTTGGGCCGTTTATAGGTACAGATAATGTGACACCGGTATTTGTGATTGGTACGGTTGCAAACGGTAAGCCGTTGATGCGAATCTGGACCACATCGCCATCTTCGTAGCAGCAGTCGTAAAGATAGATGTGATAAAAGGCGACGCCGGCTTGAGCGATTTCCGATACCAATCCCGTTGTTAGCACAGGCTGTGGAACAGTCACTGGATCTCCGTTCTTGTCACTGCTTTCGGGGACTTCGATGGCTTCTTTGACTGCCCTCTCAATCACTTCAGCGTCGCCCGACTTGATGGCGGTTTGCACAGATGCGGTTTTGGCTTGATTGCGATCGGACTCAGAAACCTGAATCTTGTCGGTCAACACCATCCCGCCGGTCGTATTTGCGTGTTTGATCTGGCTGACTCCCGTTTCATCGAATTGTTTGTCGAGTTTCTTCACGTGGTTCGTCCATGCAGAGAAATCTTGCTCCGAACTACCCGCAGGCTCGCCTATCGAGAAGAACGTAGATGCCGCCAGGACCAACGCAGCAAAGCCCAATAGTGGCCTCAAAAACGACGCATGTCTTGGAGGCGATGAACCTTGGTCTGCGTCAACAGAAACGTTTACGTCCATTGTTTGCAGATTGGATATCGAATTGGGTGCCAGTTCTTGATTATCAACTTGTCGCTGCAGTTCGCTGTGCATAGGTGTTCTCGCTTGACGGGTTACATCTTTACAAACGCAGGTCAGACAACGTCCTGCGCGATTACGCTATTCTTTTTTGGAAAGATTTTGTGAGGATAAAGAAGTCGACTGTTGCACTACTGACTTGGTCATTTGTGCCCAGCATCGACTTAGCCAACCAAGAGCATGTTGGATCCGCATTTTGGCGCGAGGGTATCGTTTTTGGATCAAGATGGAACTCGAATGATGAAGCGCCTTCAGTTCTGACTGCAGTTGTTTTCGCTTGCTGTTTCGAATGTGCAGCGCCAATAGACTGGCGATTGTCAGAACGATGCTCCCGAATAGCAGCGAAAACTGCGACAAAAACCATCCGGATTTTGCTGATGAAAGAGCGTCGTAGTTATCGGGCAGTGTGTGAGCGAAGCCACTAAAACACCAATAGGTGGAGATAAAGAACTGGCTCATCAATAGTGGTAATCCTGACAGCGAGGTAATCACATCAGAAAGAATCACTTGCGGAATCAGCAGACATGGCAGCAGTGCAGTCGCTGTTTCCTCCGAATTTGCAATAGCACTGGCGAAAAGTCCCACAGCGACGCCACCAAGAGATGCCGTCATCAGGATCAGCCACTGTGAAATCCAGACTCCAGGTAATCCACATACGACTCGAACAATCATCAGTAGTACCGTCGTTTGCGCAAACGATATACACATCAGCAAAAGCGTTTTGGAGGCAAGATAGCTTCCAACATTTACACCGACGGATGTCTCACGCAGCGTCCGCGCTCGCTCTTTGACGATCTCCTTGATTGAGTTGTTGCATCCAAACCAAAACGCTGATAACGCCAATAAGAAGCCCGCTGTTTTTACTTCTGGATTCGCAGCTGCCGCGTCGCTTAGATCTGCGAAAACAATAACCATCAGCAACGCAATTAGCAGGCACTGCGACACGATGCTGTAAATCTCTTTGGCGTCAGCGATCTTGTTCGCATAATATCGCTGTGTAAGAACCTGTGTGTGACGTGCAAAACGATTGGCAAGAGCATTCGGATCGTAGGTGTCGCCAAAACTGCGCGGTGAATCAGTGCGGTCTGTTTCGTGCACAAATATTGCTTCATGTTCGTCCAGGTACGATTGCCAATATTTGCTTTGCAGAAATCGATCGTGCAATTGATGTGGGG
>CAZOXC010000450.1:0-3701 GCA_964583205.1 uncultured Pirellulaceae bacterium
GCTGCCAAACGAATTTGTCAAGAAACGTTTAATTCGAGCCAAGAAGCCCTGGGTGCTGGCAACAGTGGCCGCTTTGATGGCTGGTCTGGCTTTCAGTTTTCTGTTTTCGGCACTTAGCTGGTGGAAAGTCGACGAAGATTACACGGCCGATGGTCGTTCGTGGAAAGACGCTAAGGCGGCGGTCGAATCCAGAGTATCCGTCAGTAAAAATTACGAGTCTGTGGATATCCGACAGAAGAAGCATCTGGAGCGTCTTAATGATATTGCTCGAGAACTGTCTGATTCTTCAGAATCCAGAACGGCTTGGCCCGAACTGTTGTCGGTGATTTTTCAGATTACTCCCTCCGACCCTCGAATCACGGATGGAAGAGCCAATCCCAACGAAATTCCGTTTGACGAACGAAACGAAATTTACATTCGAGATTTAGAAACTCAATTTTTCCCGGACTTGTCGACCTGGCGAGCTTTTACAGCCGATCGATATGAATGGCAATTCGCCAATTTTCCTTCTGTAGAAGAAGCTCAGGAGGCGGCCGAAAAACAGGGCAAATCCGAAGAAACCGTCGATGAGCATGATTTGAATTCGCCCGGGTGGGTGATTCAATTTGGTGCTTATCACTTTCATAATAATGACGAGCAGAGATTGAACTCGCAGCACATGATGGAGTTCGTTCGCCAGACGTTGTTGAAGAAAATGGAAAAAGAGACCGTTGAATTGCCGGGTTCGGAAAGACGCGAAGACGGAACTTACAAGAATGAAGAGTTTATGCTGGCGGATGTTGGTATTTACTATCCCACGGTCGTAAATGAAAATTCATTGATTGACGTGGAGGTCGTGAACTATGCAGCTCGGCAAGCCGGTATCATGGCCGATAATTCGTCTGCGGACGATGACGATGGCGATGAAGGAAGTGACGAGCGAGGTAACGATGACGAAGCGGCTGAAGGTGTGAGCGCCAAAGACAATAAAATGCCAGACGTGTTCGAATTAAAGCGATACGATTTTATCGTACAGTTTGCCTGGATTCCTACTTCACGTGAACAACGACTGATCAATCGTGAACTTCGTATCCAACGGGAAACGAAAGATAAAGAAGCGGAACAAAAGAAGAACAAAGATCGTCAGAAGAATTAACCAGTTTTGATTTTGACGGTCGATTTTGATAAATACTGATTGGAAGATTCCATGGAAAATAAAAAGAAATCCAGTTTTCAATTGAGTGACGTTTGGGAGCAAAGGTTTTGGATCGCTTGCGGATTGATGGCGGTTGCCTGCCTGGTGACGTTTTGGTTGACCAATAGTTCTGTTAACAGTGAGCGTGAATCAAGGGCCTCGAAAATCACCGGAAAGAAAGGTGAGATCGACGGAGTGCTTGCCAAAACGACTACTGGAACCGGAAATGCTGCGGTTCATCCCAACAAAGCTACGCAGGCTGGAATGAAAGACCAGATTACCCAGGGCGCTACCGCAGCACTGGAAGCTTGGGAAATGCGTTTCCAAACGCAACAAAAGTACCTGGAATGGCCAGAGGAAGTTCCATCATCAATCAGGGCTGCACTCAGCAAGATCCAACACCCAGAGAATGCAGAAGCATTGTCCTGGGATTTGACGCCGGAACAACGCGACTCGTATCGGGAACAAATTGTCAACGTCATGCCAAAGCTGGTAAACAAAATTGGCGCCAGTTGGGACTTTCAAAAAGAAGAAGAGGAAAACGTCGTCAACACTGGTGGGCCTGCTCCAATTGTCGATGCTGTTAAGAAAGTTCCTACCGTGTTGTGGGAAAGTGAAAATCAGCAGATCTGGCAAACCAAGTTGACTCAATTTAATGGTACGGATGGTGATAAGTCGAATGTCCCAACGACCATGGAAATCTTTGCGCTTCAGCAGGACTTGTGGGTTCTGGGAGCGATGTTTGACATCGTCAAAGTAGTGAATGGTGACGCGTCGGCAAATGATTTTGCCAAAATCAAACGTATCGATCACATTTTGGTTGGGCAGGAAACTGGAGCACCTGGTTCAGTGGGAGCGGTGAATGACGCAGAAGCAGCTCAGAAGCCACCCGTGAAAAAACGTAAGTCACGGAAGAAAGATGATAATGAGACTGGCTTGGCGGCCGGCGGTCGCAGGTCGCTCTCGATGAGCATCGTTCCGAAAAGTAAACGAAAAAAAGGTGCAGGCGGTGCTGGCGGTAAGAACAGCTTTAACTCGCGTGAGTCCGACAGCCCTTTTCACGGCCGCTATGTCAATTGGGACTACCAACAGGTTAACAACAGTGAAATCATCGAGGCTTTGACCTCGGAGAAGCTTGTTGAAAACTCTTACTTGCATGTGGCCCGACGGATTCCAATTCGATTCGCTGTGAAAATGGACGAACGGCAAATTGCAAATTTCCTGGCTGCCTGTGCCAATTCTCCCTTTATCTTCGAAGTGCAGCGTTTTCGACTCAACCGACACGAGGTGAATAACGGGTTCACTGCCAGCGGAGGCGGTGCTAATCAAGCTAGTAAAGATGGCGGTCCTGGACTGAAAATGGGTGGCGGCGGTGGAAACGAAGGAGCTGCTTCGGTTCAGGACGGTGGCCAAGGGCGTCGTAATCGCAATCGTAATGGTAATGGTGCAGCCGGCGGATCAGGACAATTGACGCCGGAATCCCGTACCAACTTTGATGTTCAGGTTGAGTTTTACGGTGTGATCAAATTGTATAATCCAACCAACGAAGATTTGCTGTATGGCAAAGAGCGAAAAGGTGGAAACAAAAAGAAATCAAAAGCCAATAACGGTACTGCAGCAGCAGTTCGTGAAAATACGGCTGGTTAAATATCAATTACTTCCTCGAATCGGATTTGCTTTCAATTCGCAAAACCTTACGGAGAAAAAATAATGGCAAAACGAAAAATCAATTTGGACAAAGATGCTGTTAACAAGTTTTTTATCAGTCATGGTGAAAAGCTCGTCTTTGGGCTGGCGATCGCAGTGATTGCGTTTTTTGTATGGCGGGGATTAAAAACTCCCAGTTATTCAACAACAACGCCCGCGAAGCTTTACCAAACTGCTGCCGAGGATGCCCAGCGTTATCTGGACAAATCGGATAGCTGGGACAAAATCGCAGAGTATCGCGAATGTGATCCCTATCCGGCAGAGCGTATTCGGAAAAACATGGGACTGCTGAACCCCAATAACTACATCTATGGTTGCCTCTGTGGAACAATCAACGCGACTCTGGGGCTGCGTGAAGATCCACAAATGATCCCGATTTCCAATTTGGAGACCGAGTTTATTCGTACGCAAATCGCTACCCAGGTCGATATGGAAAGCAAAAGCGTGCAGCGGAAACTGATGATGGATCTGAATGGCTTGGATAGTGATACGGGTTCTTTGGGCAAAATAAAATATGAATCATTTGCCTATCGTCCACAGGTCGCAGGTCTAACCCAGAATTCTCATACGGCATTGACCTATGATGTCGTTGCCGGCATTGCCCTGGTTCCTTTCGGTGAACAAGTAGAATCCTATCGTGAAACATTCTCTGGCGCGATTGGCTGGCACAAACTTCGCGACACCCCGCAATACAAGTACCTGGAAGTACAGCGGAGCGACGATGGCGGTGAAACCTGGTTTGACATCAATGAAAAAATTGCTGAGTTCCGTCAGTTTTTTGCCAGCGACCCTCCTGAAGTTATTGATGAAGAATTTATTG
>CAZOXC010000451.1:0-3699 GCA_964583205.1 uncultured Pirellulaceae bacterium
GTACAGCTATTGGTGTCGCCCGAATGGAACGATGCGACTTGCCAACCGTCGCCATACTTCATCAGGATCATCGAGTTATCGATTCCGCCGGGGTTCGCAACCAGACGAGTTGCCAGATCGAATAGTTCCTGGCTACCGGCGGCTTGTCTTTGCAAATTGGCCAGCGCGGAAAACCAGCAAGCCATCGTGTGAGTTGCCGGACCGGGCTGGTAATTTTTGAACTCGCTTAACCCGGCGGACTGCTCCAACCAGTTTGGCAAAACAGATACTGTGTCTTCGATCCGCTGCGGGCTGGAAAAGGTGAACACCTCCACACGAAATTTTCCAAGCTGCAGTTTGATCGGGCAATCAAGCGATCCTTCGACCACAGTGTTTGCCGAGCCGCCTTGCTTCGCGGCTATCTGAACTCGACCGGCAGAATCCCGCTGAATTTCCAGTAAACATTCGTGGCGGGGATCAGAATGTGTGGATTCTCGAAGCGACAGCCGATCTTCGCGCACAATCACTTGTGCAACCGGACTGGTAACAATCCACTGCTGGTAAGTGTCCGGATTGTAGACTGCCAGTCCGATAGCCGGAATCATCGTTAATCTTTCACATCTTTTAAAAGAGAAATCTCCGTTAATAGCCTAGGTTTCAAGAGCCATTTTGAAGCGGGTCGATACTAAGAATTGAAGTGTCGTGTTTTGGAGCTTGTTGTTCGAGTCCGATTTTGACGACCTTGCTGATTACCCGGATTAGACAAACTCACGATTGACCGATATGGATTCGCTGCAAAACGTACTACCGATTGCCGGTATCGTGATTTGCCTGTGGGCGACTCTACAGGTAATTGGCTGGACCGCTGCCAGCGTCGGTAGTCAGTCGATTTCCAAAACCAAGTCCAACAACCAATCTCGTCGGAACATCAACGCTTCCCAAAATCTGGACCGCGATAAGCTACCTGGCTTGGCCGATTCGAATCGCAACGAGACTGGAAGCTGGCGAGGGTTCAGAAGATTTGTTGTTTCCCAAATTCAAAAAGAGACAGCCGAGTGTACTTCGGTGATGTTAACACCTTGTGACGGAAAGCCGATCGCAGACTATATGCCTGGCCAACATTTGACTTTGCAACTGACGACGTCCAGCGGTAGCCCAACGACCAGGTGTTACTCGTTGTCCAATTCTTTTCGCCCAGACACCTACAGAATCTCCGTCAAACAAGCTCTACCCCCGGTCGACAATCCGCATGTGTCCCCGGGAGTTGCCAGTACATTCATCAACGATGAACTTGGGACTGGCGATCATGTTCTGGCCAAAACGCCATCCGGTTCTTTCTATCTCTCGCCAGGACTGGAACCCATTGTGTTGCTGGGAGCAGGTGTGGGAATCACACCCTTGATGAGCATGATTGAAACCATCGTTGCTCAGGGTGCAAACCGATCCGTGTTGCTGTTCTACGGAAATTCCAGCGGCCAGACAGCGATTTTCTACCAACGGCTCAACGAAATTTCAGAACGTTGTCCCAACATCTCGGTGATCAACTGCCTGACTCGACCAACCGAACAAGATCAACTGGGAATCAACTACCATTTCAACGGCCGAGTCAGTATCGAGTTGCTTCAGCAAGTTCTACCGTCGAATCAGTTTCAATATTTCATGTGTGGTCCGGCTGCATTTATCGAGTCGCTCTACAGCGGCTTGATCGACTGGGGTGTATCCGATTCGCAAATTCATTTCGAGGCTTTTGGGCCGTCCACGGTAAAGCGAGTTTCCGAGACTCAGCAATCATCAGGTGTGACTGCGCCGACTCGGCATTTTCAGATTAGGCTCACTGAATCCGATCAGGAACTTGAATGGAATGGCGAACATGATTCCCTGTTGGAGCTGACCGAGCAGAACGAAATCTGGATTGATTCCGGCTGTCGTGCGGGAAGTTGCGGAACCTGTCAAACGACTTTGCTGAAAGGCAAAGTTTCCTACCCAGGCCATGAAGGGATCTCTTGTGATCCGGGAAAATGCCTGCCTTGCGTTGCGTTACCTGAATCGGATCTGGAATTGGAGGTTTGAGATGAAAAAATTCGGGCAAGCAATCGTCTGCTGCACCATCTTCATTTTTGGATGGCTGGTTTCACTGGAACTTTTGTCACAGGAAATAGAATTGCGCTGTGATCCCAGCAAGGTGATGACAGTCGAGGCCTGTGCAAAGTGTCACGCGAACGAAGTTCAGGCTTGGAGACAAACTCCACATTTCAAAACGTTTGAGACGCTCCATCGAAATCCTCGGGCCAAAGAAATCGCCGGCAAACTGGGACTGCGGTCGATCAAACGCAGCGACGTCTGCATCGATTGCCACTACACAATGAAACAGAGTGGTGAGCGCCTGCGAGCAGTCTCGGGAGTTTCCTGCGAGTCCTGCCACGGTGCCTCGATGGACTGGCTGGACCTTCACAACGACTACGGAGGACCAACGGCAACCAAAGATTCGGAATCCGAGGCACACAGCAGGAACCGAGTCGCCGAAAGTATTAACGCCGGCATGCGCAATCCGCGCAACACTTACTTGATCGCCCGCAGTTGCCTGGAATGCCACACCGTTCCCAACGAAAAACTGGTCAATGTCGGTGGCCATCGCGCGGGTACCAGCGATTTTGAATTCGTCGCCTGGTCTCAAGGCATGGTTCGTCATAATTTTCTTCGCACCAATGGAACATCGAACGCAAAAAATGACCAGAACACACTTCGCGAAATGTATGTTGTCGGATTGATCGCGGATCTTGAATTCAGCACTCGCGCAACCGCCAAAGCAACTTCCAAATCGAATTTTGGTTTGACCGCCGCACAACGTTCGGCAGACGTTTCGTTGAAGTTGTACGAGATTCAGCAGGAGATCAAGAATCCCGTCCTGCAACGCGTCCTGGAGTCATTCGCACAGGCTGAATTGCGAGTCAACAATTCGATGCAACTGGAAGCAATCGCTGACCAGATCAAAGCTGCCGGTATCGAATTCGCCATGTCGGCTGATGGCTCGACAATGGCGGCGATCGACCGGTGGCTGCCCGCCGAATCAGAGTACAAGAACACAGCATCTCGTTAAGGAAAATTACACGATCACGTCAATGAGTGACGTGAAACAGGGAAGTAACAGCAGGAAACGGATTTTGAATTACATCGCTTCGAAAACTCGGCGACCCGAACGCTGGGATCAACCCATGGACCCGACCATGGATGATCAACGAGTGCGCGAGATTCTTGCGATCGAGCCATTTTGTTCGATGGACGACCAGCAGTTTCCTCCCAAAACGCCTTTGCAAGGCATCCTGAAAAACGACTGCCGATGGCGTGATGTTCAGCCGGGTGAAATCATTATTCGCGAGGGAGATTTCGGAAACACCGCGTTTCTGGTTATCCAAGGTTCCGTTCTGATATCAATCCAACGGCTGGCGGCTTCGGTATTGGGGCGGTCGGAAGTCAAGCAGAAAGGCATTCTGTCAGCCTTCTCTCAACTTTGGAAAAACCCGCAAGTCGCCGAGGTCAGAGAATCTGCAGCGAAACTCGACAAAACACTTACAACCAATGTGGATGCCAAAGGACAAACTCACATTTGTGTGCAGGACATTCCTCGGCTGATCGAACCTGGCAAGTCCATAGAACTGAGTCGCGGCGAAATGTTCGGCGAACTGGGAGCGATGACTCGTGCTCCACGCTCGGCTACCGTGA
>CAZOXC010000452.1:0-3695 GCA_964583205.1 uncultured Pirellulaceae bacterium
GCCCAGTACATCGTCGTTTAAATTCGAGTCATCGCAATTGGCAAGTTGCTGCGGCTGCGGAGGTTCAAAAGAAGCTTTTCTGACAACGGCAGGTCGACCGTCATGCAAAAACGACATTTCCAGTTCACCGACAGTGGTTCCCTGGTATCGCAGGCAGAGTTTTCCGGTGGCTTCAAATTTTCCGATCGTGGTTACGTCGACGCCCTCGTCATTGCAGAGCTGTTCGAATTCAGACCACTTGGACTCGGGCACACTGAACACCATTCGCTCTTGTGCCTCGGAAATCCAAATCTCGGTGTAGGACAAGCCATCATATTTGAGCGGCGCTTTTTCCAGGTCGACGACTGCACCGAGTTCCTCGCCCATCTCGCCAACGGCACTGGAGAAACCACCTGCGCCGCAATCGGTCACGGCGTTATACAGATTTCGATCTCGAGCCATCAATAAAACATCCAGCACGGTTTTCTCGGTGACTGGATCACCAATTTGAACTGCGCCGCTGGAGATCTGTTCACTTTTTTCAGTCAATTCGGCACTGCTGAAAGTGGCACCATGAATTCCATCGCGGCCGGTCTTTCCGCCGATTGCCACGATTAAATCACCGTCTTGCGGCTCTTTGAAAGAATATTGATCGGGAATCAAGCCGACGTTGCCACAGAAAACCAGCGGGTTGCCGATGTAGCGATCATCAAAATAAATCGCACCGTTGACGGTCGGGATTCCCATCCGGTTTCCGTAATCCCGTACGCCTTCCACGACACCCTTCATGATCCGTCGAGGATGCATGACGCCCGGCGGCAACTGGTCGCTTGATAGATCCGGGTTGGCGAAGCAGAACACGTCGGTATTGCAAATCGGTTTGGCACCCAGACCCGTTCCCAGCGTGTCGCGGATTACGCCACCGATCCCGGTGCTGGCTCCGCCGTAAGGTTCGATAGCCGAGGGTCGATTGTGGGTCTCGACTTTAAAAGTCAAATTGTTGGAGTCATCGAATTTGATGATCCCGGCGTTGTCTTTGAAAACACTGACACACCAGTCATCGTCGCCAAGGTTCTTTCTGATTGTCTGCGTGGCGGCGAAAATGGTTTCCTGCAGCATGTTGTCAAAAGTTCGAACTCCCCTTTCGTCGCGGTACTCGATACGACCAGCCAGAGTTTTGTGACTACAGTGTTCGCTCCAGGTTTGGGCGATGGTTTCCAGTTCTATATCGGTGGGATCGCGTCCCAGGTCCTGATAATGCTTTTGAATGGTGTGCATTTCAGGGAGCGTCAAACTCAACACCCAGTCGCGGCTGATCTGCATCAACTGTTCGTCATTGGCCGCTCGCAGGTCAGCGTGCTGGATTTCAAATTTATATTCGCGGCCCATGTCGAGTCGCGAGATATTCAACGGTCCCAATACGACCTGTTCGATCGATTCGTTGGCCAGTAATCGTCGAGCCAGTTCATGTGCTTGCGCCGGATCTTCGATGTTGACCCAGTATTTGCGAAATGTTCGCACGGCATCAACGGACTCGCCCAGATACTCGATGGCGTTAGCAGTGTTCTCGGCTTCGGTGTCGGTCACACCGGGTTTGGGCAAAACGTAAATCAGCGTAGGTTTGCCGTTGGGTGGCGTGGAAAGATGTTGTTCACCGACCTGCCCAACCTGATAACCCTCGACCACATTCTCGACCAGTAGTTTGCGAGCAATCTTGTCGACGGTTTCCTGCTCAAGTTGACCTTGAATCAAGAACCCTCGGGCCGAAGAAATTTTGAAATCGTCCTGTGAGATCAAGTCCAGGTCGATTGCGTCGCCGATAACTCGTTCGGCCAGTCGATCGATTTCACCTTCTCGTGGATAAACGTCGACTTGCCAGATGTTGAATTCAGATTGATCCGTCATTGCATTGGATTTCGTAGGCACTCGTTGCTGTATTGTGCCAATTTTAATGGCTTGTGTCCGGCGTCACAGGGGCCCTTGATTTGAATTCGAGTGCAGTGATTGTTCCAGCGGGTTTGGTCGAGGGTACCGCGGTGGAACTTACCTGCCAAATACGTCCCGGAACAAAACTCGCAAAACGTAAATACTCAGGCTGTTTCCCAGCAGCGACCAGAGTTTTCGGTGATCCCAGTCATTGGGCAAGCGATAGTCAGCAGCAAAACCCAGCAAGGCCGCTACTTCAGCCGGGTGGAAATATCGAAGATTTCCAGCTTCGTTCTCCAGGTAAGATCCGCTGCGAACCGGGCTGGTACCGTAGGCCGATGTAAAGCAGGCAGCAATCGCAGCCGGGTCGTCCGGCGAGACTCGATCAAGGGCCGACGCATATTTGGCAATTGTGCCGGGGTCGAGTCGAAGTTCATGAGAATGATCATCGCCCAGAAACTCAGCCAGGCGACGCCGAGGTAACTGATAATCGGCAATCAAATCCGCAAACGGTCGAGCGGGCTCACAAGTGAACTTGGCATAATACCTGCGACGACGACCGGGAATTCCAAGTTCAGTTGGGCAAGCAATGGTTTCTTCAATCCAATAGCCGCTGGATTGCAGGGCACTCAGTAGCCGTTGATGAGTGCGCGAGCCCTGGAATTCGGGAACGTTTTCCAAAGCGATCGCGCGAGGTCCGATCTGCGGGATCAACTCGATCAGACGCAGCAGCGCCTGCGAGCGATTGTCCCGGTCATCGAGTTGCTTGCCGCGGCGAGTAAAAGGCTGACAGGGCGGCGACATCCACCACAAGTCGGCGTTCCAGTCTTCGATCTCCGCAGCCTGAATCGACTCGATCGTCTCGCACACCGCCCGATGTGAAAAATTCTTGCGGTAGATGCTTAGCGCATCCTGGTCGATGTCGACTGCGGCAGCAATTGCGATCGAATCAGAAAACGCATAGGCAAATGCGCCGATTCCACAAAACCACTCGATGCAGCGCGATTTGCCCATTCCAGGCCGAAGGCTTAAAAACGGAACTCTACTTCTTCAACTTTTCAGCGAACACTTTGCGAAACTTCTCGACCTTGGGCTGGATTACGTATTGGCAATAGCCTTGTCCAGGATTATCTGAAAAGTAATTCTGATGATACTTTTCGGCCGAATAGAATTCGCCAAGTTCAGCGATCTCGGTAACGATCGGGTTTTCAAAGACGCCGGCTTCGTTGAGTTTCTTCATGTAGCCTTCAGCAAGTTCCTTTTGTTCGTCATCGTGATAGTAGATCACGCTGCGATACTGAGGTCCCTCGTCATTGCCTTGTCTGTCCTTGGTCGTCGGATCGTGGGTTTTCCAAAACACTTCCAGCAATTCGTCGAAAGTGATTACTTCAGGATCGTAGTAGATCTGACAGACTTCAGCATGACCTGTTTTTTTGCCACAGATTTGCTCGTAAGTTGGATTCTCTACATGCCCGCCGCTATAGCCAGAAACGACTTTTTCGACGCCTTCGAGTTCCTGAAAAACGGCCTCGACACACCAGAAACATCCTCCACCGAATGTAGCAACACTCGCGTCTTCTGAGGACGTCTCATCTTCAATAGACATTTTGGAATCCGCGTGAATATAAGTAGCTGTCTGGCAGCCGTTGACTAAAAATACACCCAGGGCAAACGCGATTGTAAGTAACCAGGGGCCTCGAATAAATTGACTCATCTGTTTTCTCCTTTGCAGATAGTCGCATTGAACGGTGATGTCATTACAAAGTTTGCGAAAAATTGTTCAATAAGTG
>CAZOXC010000453.1:0-3694 GCA_964583205.1 uncultured Pirellulaceae bacterium
TTTGGGTTTTGAGGGGGGGCTATTATCTCGGTCGTAAAGGTGAAACTCAGGTTTTTTCAATGGCTCCAACCTTGAACTCCATTGAATCAAAGTTGACCCTCCAAACGGGATGAAAATAACTCGCCCCTCAACTTCTAGCTTCGCCAGGTCCAGGATATTTGCATCTTCTAGGTTTAGTGCCTTACTTACATTTTGCAAAAACGATATGTCATTTGGGCCTTCAACACCTATGAAGAGCCTGACGCGGGTATCAGGCAGCACGCCAAGAGCTTCAGAAAAAAGCTCATTCGTATCTTCGCCGCCGCACAGAACTTCTCGTTCGCCATGTTCGTTTAAACTCACATAGCGAAGGGATTCGTCTGGAATTCCGCGGGCAAGCATGGGTGTGTGCGTTGTCACGATCACTTGCGCATCAACTGATAAATCAGCCAGAGCCCTGAGGAGCATGCGTTGGTTGTTAGGATGCTGACTGGTTTCAGGCTCCTCAACTGCATAAATTACTTCTGAGCCGGGGTTTTCGCGAACATTTTGATCCGCCTTCGCGCGAAAAAAGTTGAGCAACACCAATCGCTTTACTCCACTTCCACGTTTGTTGATTGGGATGTCGTCATCGCCAGTAATGCTTGCCTTAAAAAGACTGTCCCACCTCAACGATGAGAATTGAGGATTTAATTGTGTTGCCAGCGTGGCGTCCATTTCGCTCAGCTTTTCCAAAGTCTTGTTCGCGATCTTTTTCACCTCTTGCTCGACATACGAAGCGATTGCATCAAGTTCCGTCTGTTTTGATTTGATCGCTTCTTTTACAGCAGTTTTAAGTGGATCCTGAGCCTCTGAATCTTGATCTGTACTTGCCCTGTCAGATTTGAAAAGTGCTAAGGTGGGAAGGAGGCTTTTAATCCCATTCCAAATCTTTGGGTTGTCTTTGTTGATTTGCACCAACTTTGGTGCAAGGTTGAATTCGCCAACGTGAGATCGAATCGCGTTACGGAGCTGAGCGCATACTGTTTGATCAACTTCCTTAAGATCAATCTTAAGATCTTTTGCGCGTTTTTTCAATTCAGTGATTTTTAGATGCAAAAGATCGTCGACATTGTCAGCTGTCGGGTGGTTTGCAAACACACCCACGCTCACGAGTTTTGGAGTCGTCAGACGGCCATTAAAAGTTTTGTGAATTTCGAGATTTCCATCCGTGTTGAGCAAATACTCGTTGGCGAAACTTGTTGGGTTCGCATCATCAATGATTACGTCATCCGGCAGCTTTGAAAATTCGCAAACTATCGTTAGATCAGACGGATCACCGTTTTTCGTTGCATCATCTTTGTCGGGGGGGCGTTCGTTTAAGAAGATATCCAACGCATCAAGAATCGTTGATTTGCCTACGTCGTTCTTGCCAATGATTGCCGTCAAATCATTGAAATCAATTACTACTTCGGGCCCGTAACATCTAAAGTTGCGTATCCGCATTTTTGATAAATACATGTTGCTTCCGATCAAGGGGGGGAAGTGCTCAAGCCAATTGTCTAATCCGAGAAATTCAAATTCGTCTCGACACCAAAGCATGAAGATTAAACTTTCTCATACGGATACAAGTTCTTGTAGTTTTGATTGAAGTATGAACCTACCGAGCTAGCCGTACGCAAGTTTTCAAACTCACTTTCTAATACACCGTTATATTTGTAGGTCGAACCGTTGAGGAATTCGATGTAAACGCATTCCGAATCGGCGTCGTATCCGACGGCAGCGATATTTGAGGAACTGACTGGGTGCATTTCTGGCATTTGAGTTTCCTTCGTTTTTGCATTCGTTGTAGTAAAATTGCAACTCAGAAATTTTGATCCTGACTGACTAATGTGACCCGATTTATCCTGAAAGGTTCATTTAAAAGGTTTGTTTTACTTCGCTGCAAATTAGCGTTTCTCCAGATCAAAAAACTTTGCATCCGACATGTTGCGGTAACGCTCGGGGTGACAAGTCAGCAGTGCGATTTGGAATCGCTTGGCGGACTCTTCGAGGATTGTGGCGATTCGGTTGAGGCGTGTTGCGTCGGTGTAGGTGAACACGTCGTCTAGGACTACTAACTGTCGGCTGTTCGGGAACGCGATGTCGGCTAGGGCCATGCGGACGGCGAAATGGACTTGCTCCTGTTCGCCGCCAGAGATTTGGTGAAGCGAAACTGCCTCGGTATTAGATTGAGGTGCGATGCCTGTTGGTAATAGCGTGTCGTCAAACTCGAGGCCATCGAAACGTGCTCCCGCAATACGCTGCAAAATCGAGTTGGCTCGTGTGCGGATCGGATCGATCAACGACTGCATCACGTCGCTTTTCTGCTCCTCAACCGTGTTGTGGAGAAGTCGGATTGCGTCGATGTGGAGGCGGTCGCGAGCGATGTCACGTTCAAGTCGAGCAATTTCCTCTTCGACTTCTGCCAGTTTTGAATAAGGTGCCTCTGAGATGATCTGTTCAAGTCGTCCCGATTCAGTGTGCAAACTCTTTTCGGCGTCATCCGCCTCGGTGCGAAACTCTTCTTGTTGGGTTTCGAGTGCGGCCAATGAATCGGCGGGATCGCCTCCAAATTCCTCGACTTGTTTTTCAACTTTGGCCAAATTTCCTTTGGTAACATCTAACTCCATCGCAAGCTTCGTTCGATTCTCCAGCCGTAGCTCATCGGCCAGTCCGTCTTTCCGCAACGTGGCAAGCCGTGTGTCGCTGTCCGATGCCTGAGTTTTTAACGTGGCGATCTTCGACTGCTGACTTTCTAGTTTTCGTGTTTCTTGCTGTAGTGTTTCCTGCGCTTGGTCGTCAGCTTGCTCAGCGCTTTCAATTTCGCTTGCGAACCTTTTTTCTAACTCCTCTGCTTTTTTGGAAAGTTCCGCAGGAACCGGCGGTGTAGCTTTCCACTTTGGATGATCGCCGTAAATTTTTTCCAGGCTGGCAAGTTGAGTTTCGCGATCGGCGCTGAGTTTTTCGATGGTGTCTCCGTCGAGCAGCGTTGACAGTTTGGCCTGAGCAGTCGAAATCTGGCTGTCGAGCTCTAGCGCACGCGTGCTCAGTTTTTCAAGGGATGCCAGGTCGCTGGTGCCGTAGTCCGCAGTCAATTCCTGTAACGTGTTCACAGCCGATTGCCATTGCTCACGCAACGATTTGAAATCGGCGGTGGGGCCCGTCGCGGTGAATCGACCGACGCCCGAAATTTGAAACGCAACGTCTGGCGCTCCCTTGATCTCGAATCGTTCGTCTTTGGTTGCCGATCGCGAACCGGTTTCTTCCGATTGAGTCACTTCGATCACCTGATCAGAATCCAACTGGATCCCGACGGTGATGACGGCCGCGTCCAATTTCAAACGCGCGTCATCACGCTGCCTTGCGACTTTGGTGATTCTTTCCATTGCTGCTTTGTCGGGTGCAACGACCGGCTTTCGCGTTTCGTGTAACTTTACGATTTCTGCCTCGATGGCATCGATCTGTTTGAGTTGCTTTTCAATCTCCTGAAAGTTCTCGAGATGGTGGGCGTGTTGCTGGGCAAGTTGAGCGTGTTGTCTGGCTGTCGTTGCTTCGCTTCGTTTGCTTCGAATCTCTTTGACCTTCTCGTCCGCCAGCTTGGCTGCTTGCTGACATTCTTCGACCCGTTTTTTGATCGCAGGAAGGTCGTTGGTCAGTTGCTCCGATTCGATCGTTGCTGTTTGGTGTTGTTTGA
>CAZOXC010000454.1:0-3687 GCA_964583205.1 uncultured Pirellulaceae bacterium
GTACCGGAATGCGTCATGAAAGAAAGCGACTTGATGCGATCGTCGATTTGATCAATCACTCTGTCGGCGGCGGCTTCGTTTTCGATCGCGATGTAAGTCCAAATTTCGATCGCGTCGTTCTGGGCCAGTGAAGTCCGTTTGATCTGCGGCATTAAGAATTGCGATGTTCGTCTAATCGTTCGCGGCCGGAACGCTTAACAGATTCTGCGTCCCACGGTTCAACGTCGCCACGATCGGCTTCGGCGAGCCCTTCCAAGACCTGCTGGCGAACCTGCATTGCCTCTTCAGTTAGCACCCAATATGTCGCACCCGTATCGCCTTCCACCTGTTTCGCGCCCTCTGGCGTTGTGGAAACGAATTTTTCAACGTCGCGTGATAGTTTTGGATTCATACCCTCATTGTAACACTTGCTCGAAATTTGACCAACAAAAAGCCTCGCGATATTAACCGCAAGGCGAACGCAAGCCAAAGGTTGCGTCGATGTTGACAACTGTTGTCATCCGTTTCAATCAAGTCAGCTGGTGCGTGCGCTGTTTACGATCGCTCGCGCTACTGCGTCGGCGATAGATCGGTTGACCCAATCATGGTCGACTTCAAGTATCACGTCGCATTTACTGGAACCGACCACTGTCGGTGCGAAACCATCATTGCGTAGCCAAGCCAAAATGGCTTCGGCATGCTCTGCGGCCCTACACCAGTTTGATTCTCCGTACGCGGTTAGCATTAGCTCCCATGTCGTATCTGGATCCATCACGCACTCCTACAAATGTAAATCGTTCGGATCAAGACCAAGCTTTGCTGCCTGTAACGGCACAAAGTATTTCAAACAACCATCTCCGAACGCATCGCCTTCGACTTCGTAGTCGTCTTCGCATTCGGTACAGAAAACAAACATTGACACATCGTCGATATCCGTGATTTCGAGCTGGCCACCGCAATCACGGCACTGACCATCTTCAAGATCAACAAGCATGTTGACTCTCCTGAAAAAGAACAAATCGCTTTCGCGAACCAACTCGACATGAACTGGCGTGATCAGAATGCCCGTTTCAGATTCACAGCGCAACCAATTGGTCAAAAACATTCGCAATTGCTTGAACAAGCCTCCATGGTCTGGCACCCTCGGATAGATATGCCTGAAAGTGAACGCGATTTCCAAAACCGGTCGAACCAAGAGCTTTTAGAAGTGCTGCTGCGATCCAGCGACCGAGCTGAAGAAATCTTGCGTGAGTACAAAATCGAGCAGCTTGACCAAGCACACCGGAATGAACTTGACCTGACACCGAAGGCGTATGAACGGCTTCAAGTCAGCATTGAACTTGGTCGCCGGATACAAGAATCGAAAACCAAGTTCCGTGCGATCATCAAGATCAGTAGCAGCGAAGAGGCAATCGCATTCTGCCAGCGACACTTCTCGCGTTTGGTAACAGATTGCCTGCAAGAAGAATTCCACGTCGTCACGATGGACACGAAAAACAAAGTGATCGACACGCACCAGATCACAGTCGGAACACTTGATGCATCGTTGGTTCATCCCCGCGAGGTGTTCCGCCGGGCGATCAAAGACGCTGCCAGCTCGATCATCCTGGCTCACAATCATCCGTCGGGCGATCCAACACCGTCACGAGAAGATATTGCTGTTACCGATCGGCTGACTGAAGTCGGCAAAACGATCGGGATCGACGTCCTCGATCACATTGTGCTAGGGAAAGGTCGGAGCGTCAGCATCCGCGAAGAGGTTTGAATGGTTGATATATTCCAGAATTCGAAAGTATTGACTTTGTTAGTATGCCAAACCAAAATACCGTCGGAAGAATTGGGTAATGTCCGATATCGGACTAACGGGTGTGAAGCAATCAGCATTGCAGGCGCCGTCACTCAAAACTAATCCTCCGGAGGTGCGGTTCTGAGTGGTTGCTTTGGCACGGTGTCGCCTTCAAAACGACCCCTACTTTATCGCCAAACGCCTTCCCTTTTCTTCTTTTGAATATATCGCATGCGACTAAACACGATCCGCCAAGAACTTGAAGTAGAATGTCGCAAGCTGATTTCACGATACGGTGTTTCAGTGGCTTCGGCAAAGCGACAACAGAGGCTGTTCAACAAAAGGACTTGGATCCAGTCAAAAAAGCCAAATAGCTACTCACCCAAACATTGGGACATTGCTCCCGAGTTTAATCCGTTCTACGTTCGAAAGCGGATCCCTCAATTTGCGCATGCCATATCAAGGCAAATTGAGAATGGAACTTACACCCCGAAACCATCACTCCATTTGGATATTCCCAAGAATGGAGGAGGGGCAAGAACCATTGCCATAGCTCCTGTAGCGGATTCGGCAGTCTCTCGATGGCTGTTTCGTCGACTTCTAGCAAAGAACATTCAGAAGCTCAGTTCGTATGCGTTTGCGTATCGTCCTGATCGACAGATTAGTCATGCAATTGAGCACCTCCAAGAGCACATTGCTAACAATCCAAGGCTGTTTCTTGTTGAGTACGATTTCAAAAGCTATTTCGATTCAATTAGCCATGAGTTTCTTTTGGATCTTTTGGAGAGAAAAGTACGAGTAGGAGATCGAGAGCTTGGCGTCGCACGTGCGTTTCTGAAGGCAAGATTTGCCAAGGAGTCTGACTACAAATTGGGGAGATTTTCCCCTCGAAAAAAGGGAATCGCGCAAGGAAGTTCACTGTCACTTTTTCTTGCCAACCTCGCGTGCATTGAACTCGACGACGATTTGGAAAAAACCGGTGCCTGTTACGCAAGATACGCGGATGATACTGTCGTTCTTTGCAAGACTTACTCTCAGGCTACTGATTGTGCCCACATTCTTCATTGTCAAAAGTTCTACTCGGAAACTGAGCTGAACCTTCTCAAATCGAAAGGCATATCATTATTGTCTTCCGAACCCGCCCCCGAAATTCGAGGCACGCATTCCTTCGATTTTTTGGGACACGAGCTCGGAATTGACGGAACGAATCTTTCTCAAAAAACTAAACGAAAAATAAAAGACAAACTCTCAAAAATAATACATCAGCATCTTCTGCTTTATCCCAAGCGGTACGACCAGATGTCACCAAATCGAATTGACCTAAAAGCACGGATTGACTGGGATTTGGTAACCTGCATCAATGAGATCAGACAATATGTATATGGAAGTATGACTGAAAATCAGATTGAAGGGACGGATCCAATTCCGGCAAATTCCGATCGTCTTGGCGTGGTTGCATTCTTTTCAAGTGTTTCAATTGGCGACCGCTTTCGAGAGCTAGACGGCTGGCTCGTAAATGCTCTGCGAAGAGCTTTGAAAGAAAGAAGACGAAGATTATGGGCCTGGTATGAATTCCAAACGCCGATGCTGACCCAAGACGAGTTGATAGATGGCAGTTGGTACAAGCTTCGGAAGATAAAGAACATAACGAAGCTGCCTAGCTTTTTTAACGCATGGAAAGCGATTCGCCGAGTTTCAATTAGCCAAGGAGCTCTGTCGGTTGGAGCCTCGGGTTACAACTATGCGAATTAGAACGGAGAGAGTTGAGATGCTGAACTGGGGTACCCTAATGTCCGACTCGCGGGTTTGGGACGACTTGCAATTGCATCCATCTTCCCCGCAGTCAGACCGAACATCATTTCAAGCGGATTATGATAGGGTCATTTTTTCCGAGCCATTCCGGCGACTTGCACGGAAAACAC
>CAZOXC010000455.1:0-3687 GCA_964583205.1 uncultured Pirellulaceae bacterium
AAAGCACACAACACCTGAAGGGCAGTCAATCCGGTCTCTTTATCCAACAAGAAACCCGAGTTTTTTCGCCCGTCACCATCGACGATTCGGAATGGGAGATGGCTGGTCGTCCGTGGAATATCCAAACTTGCAATACGATCGATACCCTCGCTTACTTCGGGCCAATGGTAGGACAAGGCAAAAGCAGTGACCGCTGGATCGGCATCTAACTGAAGAGTTTCGGCAGCTTGTTCCCAGGCGATCAATGAAAACGAACTTACCGCGTCGGCGTGTCTGGGAAAGTTCTCTGCCGCGTCTTTGGCAATACTAGTAGCTGCATTAAATCTCCCACTGACTTGCAACGCATGTGAAATGGCAATCAACAAGTCTGGTGAAAATGGATCCAACTTCAAGGCATCCGTCGCTGCCTTTACAACTGTCATCTGATCTTCAACTGAAAAGTTCAATCCCATTTGTTGTCCAATCATCAGCATTTTCAGTCTCAACTTCGCGACCTCAGAATCGCAAGGCAACGCGTCTTCGAGAATTTCAAGTGTCGCGGCCAATGCGCTGGCAAATTGCATTCGATCCGCCGTTTCCAAAGACCTGTCAGAAGCCTGTAATGTTTGAAGTCTCGCTTGAACCTTCAAGGCAGGAATATTGTCGGAATCTTCAGCAAGAATTTGCTCAATCCGCTCCTCGACATTCCCCGAATTGATGGCCAACTGGACTTGTCTGATATTCCAGGCGGGTGAATTTTCCTTGATGGGTTCCAGAATCGTTTCAACTTCTCCAACCATATTGTATTGCAATAACAAACTCGCCATGCGAACCCGCGGCCAAACGTAATCGGGATCGCTTTCAATCAGTTCGCGATAGAGGCTGAGCGACTCGCTGGTATCATGAAGATTGGCGAATTCGGCAAGAGCCAACTTTCTCTCCTTACCTGTGAACCGCGAATTGATCGCTTCTTTTGCATCAAGGCGGCGCAAAAGAATTACCCCTGTTACAGGAATGCTTCCGAATCCATCAAAGCCGCGGATTATCAATTCATTTTCGGTATGTGCTACGACCTTCACCACCTGAGTCGGATACGTGGTAAGTTCCGTTAGTTCGGCGACTGGTTTGACCGCGCCTGCATCAACGATCATTGCGCGACATCCAGGCAAGAATCTTTGGTCAACAGGCGTCGTTGATTTACTCTGCGCCAAAGCCAATTCAGGTAGCAAAAGGCTGAACAAAAAAATGCCGACCAGCACGAATTTGGGCGAGTGTTTTTGAAATGGCAGAATACTGGAAGTTCTCATGATTGCTCTTTCGATACAAAGTCTAGTTTTTGTGCATTGGTTGGGTGTCAACAAAACGAATACTCGTTATGTCAATGTGAGCTGTTTTCTGATTTGCTCGAGTCGACGTTGCCAGAAAGGCGTTGCACACGTTCCAAAATCTCTTGATTGTCCTGCGCTTTGCAGCACGAATGGAACAAGGCAAGTGGAATGGCAAAACTACGAACTAAAGGGGTGAGATTGAGCATCAGTTACTCCTGGTAAATCGTTGAGTCATGAAACAGGTCACGACAACCTGCTTGAGAGGACAAACGAGTTCGCGTTAGGCCGTCACAAAATGGGGCTCCTCGCAGTTCATTTCATTACGCTCTTTGAAGAAAGAATTCAGATAAGAGCCATCGAATCCAAGATGCTTTTGGGGCATTCAAAGCGTTCATTCGATCGGTGGGCTGCTAGGTGACAGTCCCATTACTGGTGATTGGAATTGCGATGGATTCGCGGATACCGGGGTGTTTCGAACTGGCAGTAGAGCGACCGGCCAGGCCTGGTGGTTGTCAGCCTGAACATTCACAAAGAATCTCAGCGACTCGTTGGTATAGCGATTTCAAAATGAGGTGATGAATTTCTGAGCCGTATCATACGCCAAGGCTGGCGTTGGCAAATTTCAAGCCAGATCTATCGGTTAGAAAATCGTTGGCCGTTTGACGAGCCATGGATTGGTTGACGAACTCACACGGCGTGCTTGTCCTAAGAACTCACGGGATGTATTGCTCTTTTTTCGATTTTTGCATAACGCGTTTTCGTTCTATCTGGAGGCTCTCAATTCTGAAGATCGGTATTTCAGAGTTAATCAGGATCAATTGCGAGATGGCCAGAAAAGTAATTGTTATTGCTTTTCGTATTTGTCGTTATCTCGTTCAACTAGTTTTAGGGGAATTGACGTAGATGAATCGAAAAATAAATGTACTCGGAAAAGCCTGCCCTTGTTGCGGCTCTAGCCACACTCAAGCATTCAAACCCGGTCCCAGCGAGCAAAGCCTTATTGGAAACTTCCGCGTGATTGCCGATAAGAAATGTCAAAATTGTAACGCGATTTGGTCGCCACCTGCTCCTCGTTGGCTTGCGATTGTTTCTGTGTTTGTCGGGGTGGTCGTAGTTGTTGTTGTGGCCTCTATGGTGGTCATTCAACCTACATTTTACCAAGATGGTTCGGTCAGAATTTTTCAGAATATTTGGGGTTCGATTGGTTCAGCAGCGGGCGGTCTCATGGGACTCGGTGTTGCATTCGCGGGAATCAAGTCATTTTTGAGTCCATCGAATCAAGGTGTTTTACGATACGCTCCCAATGAAAAACAACTTTGATGCGCCCTTTTCGTTTGCGCCCGACGACCCTGCCCAAGTTTGATCTGTTCGGAGTCTGAGTTTTCACTGTCAGGCATTAGGTAGGGGCGTAGCCGAAGCCGAGAATAGTGGCTGGCAGCCAATCGGCAGAGGGCAATTATCCGAAACTGTTAAGCGGCCGATTGTGATTGTAGTCCATTTTTCAATCGCTCAATTGCTCTGCGCGTTATCAAGATACAACAACCAGTTTTGATTTAGAAATCCATAAACAGACATGGACATAACGCAAGATCGTTTTAAAGGCAGTGAAGATGAATTTTCTTAAACATACTTGTGACGGTCAATTTTGAATGGTGTTGATATGAAAGTTAGATCCGTGTTGTTTTTCCTTTTAATGTTTGGCGTATCATGTTGGTGGCTAAGCATAGAGTGGAGTGAATATACAACCTACAAGGGGATGGAATCTTGGCCACGAACTACTGGGAACATTAAAAACATTTCAATCATTGAGAACGAATGGACGGACTATAGTGATCGCAAAAAAAGAGATTTTTCTCTCGAGCTGAATTACGAATTCGAAGCGAATGGCAAGACCTACATTGGGAGTGATTACTGCCGAAAGGCTGTTACATGGCCCACAATCATTGAATTGAAATCGGAAATAGCTCGCCACATGCGCGATAGCGAATCTGAAGTTGCTTACCATCCTGACAAACCCGAAATATCATTTGCAATTTTGTCTGACAAAAGCCTGGACCGGAGACTTGATTCGCCTTGGGATTGGCTCCTGATGCCCGGTTTCATGGTTTTGGTTTGTGGCGTAATGCTTCTAGGTGCGATTTTTAGCCCGACGGGATAGACATTCAGCTTGGATCGGATTCGTTATCATCTCTGACTGTTGGCGCAAGATTGATGAAATTCCAACCGAGGAATTGCGTTTTCGAACAACAGTTTAGGACTCGCGAATTAAAGGCCCAGTCTGCCAATCTCTCTAATTCTGATCTTGACTCGAAATGAAAAAAACATGCATATAATCTGCCGAAGTGTGAGCGTGATTCTGTTCGTTGCAAGTGTTTATTGC
>CAZOXC010000456.1:0-3684 GCA_964583205.1 uncultured Pirellulaceae bacterium
ATCCCTTTTTTAATAATCAACTTGGCCGTTGCCGGATTCTCTTCCAGGAATCGTATGAGAAACTCACCCAGACTGGAACTGACGATCGACTCGACTTCACTGTTACCCAGTTTCGTTTTTGTTTGACCTTCGAATTTTGGATGCGGTACCTTCATGGAAATCACGGCCGTAATTCCTTCACGGAAATCCTCACCCGTCACAACCGTTTTTCCAAATAAATTGCTTTTCTTTCCGTAAGTGTTGAGCGTTCGAGTCAGCGCACTTCGAAAACCCGATACATGCGTACCGCCTTCGTGAGTGTTGATGTTGTTTACGTACGAGTGGATATTCTCCGTGAGATCCGTAGTGTACTGGATGGCTATTTCGTAACGGACTTTGTCCTGGTCACCCGAGACAAAGATAATGTCGCTGTGTATCGGGTCGCTGGAGCGATTCAAGTATTCAACGAATTCGATAATTCCGCGTTCATAACAAAACTCATCGCCTTCGTCGTTGCGAGCATCTTTAAATACGATCCGCACGCCCGGGTTCAAAAAAGCCAGTTCCTGAAGACGCTTGAGGAGAATCGAATACTCGTACTTAGTCGTCTCGAAAATCTGAGCGTCAGGTTTAAAAGTGGTTTTCGTACCGAGCTTGTCCGACTTTCCTACCTGTTTGACCGCACCGACCGGCACACCCCGCTCGTATTCCTGTTGGTGAATAAATCCATCTCGGTGAACTTCGACTTCACACCACTCTGAAAGGAAGTTAACTACGGTCACACCAACACCGTGCAGACCACCCGTGGCGCCATAAGCGGCTTCGTCGGTACTGTCACCGAACTTGCCGCCAAACTTCAAGAAGGTCATCACACCTTCCAGGGTAGTGATATCCCGATCATTTTTCTTTGTTAGATCTGGATGGACGCCAACCGGGATGCCTCGCCCGTCATCTTTGACTGTCACCGAACCGTCCTGGTTAATCGTGACATTAATTTTACTGGCATAGCCCGCCATCGCCTCATCGATCGAGTTATCGACGACTTCATACACCAAGTGGTGGAGGCCTCGAGTCGTCGTATCTCCGATATACATACTGGGCCGCAACCGAACATGTTCCAGATCGGATTTGTGTTCCAGCGCCTTATCGTCGTAATCGCCTTGAGCTTTGTTTTTGGCCATTTTTGCATTCAGTAGTGAAGTATTTGTTCGTTTAGTGACCAGACTTGAATCGTATGTCGGTCAAATTCAGGTTTTTAAATTCCTGATTCACATCGTTGATTAATTGTTGTTTCATCAATGACAAGTGCTGCAAGGTGCTGGAGTTGTCTACATGAACTGTCAGCACGCCTTTTCTTACGGTACCCAGTCTGGTCCGGTCAGCGATTTTACTGCCGGCTATTTCTCGCCATCCATCGGCTAATTGATTCTGCGACTTGCGCCCGGCGAGTCCTCGCTTTGCGATCAAGTGGTTGACCAGATTAACGACCCTCCTGGGTCGCCTTTGAAACTTCTGGTTTTCAACGACTTCTCTAGCTCGATAATTAAAATCAGCTTCGATTTGTTGATCTTCGGACGAATCCACTGGCTGGAACTTCCCTGTTAATCTCGATCTTTTGAAAGTGGCATGATGACGTAACCGTAACTGTCATCCGTTTCGCAATATGCTGCTGAATCACCGCTTTCCACATCGATCGTAAATTTTTCTTCGGTCGGTAAAACTTTTAGGAAGTCTGTTACATAACGATGATCGAGCGTTAATGTCAATTCGCCTTTTCCATAATCGATTGGCATATCGATCCTGGATTCACCGACTTCGGCTGTGCGATTGGATAATACCAGCGTTCCTTCATTGAACTCGAAATCGATACCACGACTTTCTTCACTGGCTACGATCGCTGCCTGTTTAATGGCCGAGTACATCGGGCCAACATTTAATTCGATCTTCACCGAGTCTGTTCGTTTAGGCAGCACATCTCTCCAGCGCGGGAAACGACCTTCCAGCAACCGACTGAATACAACACCTGACTCGAAACCGATCAGTAAGTCATTATTGTGCGGCACAATTTTAATCATCACCTCTTCGGCGGGCAGAATACGTTCGATCAACTGCATCGATCGAGCCGGTACAATCGTCTCGTTTTTGCTTAATTCTGGATTTCCGACCTTACCAATTTTCCCCGCCATCTTGGCAAGTCTTCTGCCGTCTGTACCGACTGCCGTAATCGTCTCTTCATCGATCTCCAACAACAGGCCACCCAGTGCATAGCGACTGCTGTCCGTGTCGGTAGCAAACAAGGTCCGTCTGATTAGTTCCTTGAGTACTTTCGACGAGACCTCAAAGTAATCCTGGTCCTCAAATGTCTGCACTTGAGGGAATTCATCCGGATTCTGCCCAGCCAATTCGAACCGACTGTGGGCTCCGGTGATAGTCGTTTTTTCCGGTGTTGATTCAAGCGTCAATTCCTCATCGCTGGATTCCCGCAAAATCAGACTCAATCGAGTCACTGGAATCACCGCCTGCCCTGGCGAGTCTACTTTGACATCTTCCACCTGCAACCGCACACCAACTTCCATATCGGTCGCCATCAGTACACAAGTGTTTTTGTCTACATCCAGTAAAATGTTCTGCAGGATTGTCTTGGGGCTGCGAGGTGGAGCGACTGCGGCAGCAATCTGGAACACCTTCCAGAATTTTTCTCGATCAAAGGAAATTTTCACAATCAACCTTTCAAGCGCCCGAAGGCAATCAAAGTTATATTTATTTTTTCAGTAGTAGTAATGATGTGATTCTCGAACGAGTACCGCATCAGAACAATCCGCCTTAATACCCGCGTCTAACGCCAATAAAAGCGTTTTCTGAACTGTGGATAACCCGTTGATAAATTGTCATTGAACCGTAGACATGGCTGTCGATATGGATTGGGTTTTCAACGAGTATCAATTTCGTATTTTCAAACTGTTTCTGATAACAAGTTGGACACAAATGCACTAACAGATTTTCCCCACCGATAATTGCTCTATTAACAAGTCCAACTGACTGGAAAATAGCGGATCCGAGTTAATACGGTTTTTGATTTGTAACAGCGAATGACGGACAGTCGAATGATCTCGATTGCCGAAATATTCACCAATTTCTTTGTAACTGATGGCCAGAAGTTTGCGGACCAGATAAAACGCAACCGCTCGAGCATCCACAACAATCTGTCGCCGCGTATTTCCTCGCATATCGCTTAATTTGACATCGAAATGCCGCGAAACCAACTTGGCAATTTGAGGTATGGACAAGGAACCGCCAGTGTGATGCCTGGAAAAAAACTGCTCGACTTTCTCGACCGAACAAGAATCATTGCCGGCAAACTCAGCTAGTGTTTTAACTACCGAGCAAATCTCTACGACAGTGTGATCGGCGAGTTTATCTGTAACCAATTCGCTTACACGGTCACCCACGGGCTTACCCAGAGCTGTAAGCAGTTCGGAAACAATCTGTTTGCGGGCAGTAGAACCCGGTTTTTCCAGCTTGACCAACAGACCGCCATTGAGTCGAGAAGCAAGTTGCGGCAGCAAGTAGTCACAAAGCACAGGCAGTTGGTCAATGGTGATGACAATTGTTTTATCGCTGCGATCGCAATGATCAATCAAATCCAGCAGTTCCAGTTGAGTCCGCTCGCTCTTGTCCAGCGTCTCCAACCGGTCGATACAAACC
>CAZOXC010000457.1:0-3680 GCA_964583205.1 uncultured Pirellulaceae bacterium
CTGTCGTGGAAAGAGGGCAAATTTCCGGCCAATTCGAGTGCACCGGCGGCACCCATCGAATGCCCAATAAAGCTTTTCGCGTTGTTGATATGCGTTTTTTCAGACTGCCCAAACACTTCCCGAATGGCCACACATTCCAGCGAGTCGCCGAATGCTGTGCCGGTGGCGTGGGTACTGACGATGTCGATATCCTCGGCCTCGATACCAGCTTTTTTTAATGCCAGCCGCACGCATTGAGCCTGTCGCTCGCTATTGGGCAGCACAAAATCTGTGGCATCGGTATTGATCGCGTAGCCCGCCAGTTCACCAACAATCTGTGCACCGCGAGCTTTGGCGTCCGAGAGTCTTTCCAGGATGTACAGGCATCCGCCTTCCGCCACAACGATGCCATTGCGATCCTTGTCAAAAGGGCGCGAGGCCAAGGTGGGATTCTGGTGGCTGGCCAAAGCGCCCTGACTGGCGAAGCCGGCAAAAATTCCAAATGTGTGAATGCTCTCGGACACGCCACCGGCGATCGCCTGGTCGCACTGCTGCAGTTGCAACATCTGAGCGCCTTGAATGATCCCCGCGTTTCCAGCGGCACAGGCAGCACCAATCGTATAATGCGGCCCGATCACACCCAGGTTCAAGGCGATCTCGCCCGCCGGGTTGTTGGCTACGGTGCGAGGATTGTGATGATGGGACCAGAAGCTGGTGTCATAATCGTAGCCACGTAACTCATGAATTTCGGTTTCTGTTTCGACATTGCCGTGTTCGGTGACGCCAACATAAATGCCAACCTGGGACTTGTCGATATTTTCCCAATCCAGTCCCGAGTTTTTAACGGCTTCGTTGGCGCAGTAGACTCCGATACTACCTGCTCGAGTACCTCGTCGTGCATCCTTTTTTGATTGGTAGCGCCGCACGTCAAAGTCACAGACTCCCGCCAGCGTCTCGCCAAAGTAACGAATCTCGTAATCGCTGACTCCACTGCGACCGTTCAACAGCGCATCACGGAACTCGCCCAAATTGTTTCCATTGGGAGCCGTCAATCCGAGCCCGGTGATGACAATTCGCATCTCATCGGGCAATTGGTCGTTTCGCGCCGCGCTAATCACTGACTGATTCCTGCATTTGGTCGAGAGGTTTCAACCTTGAAATTACCGGTTAAACCCCGTTTTTTGAAGGGGGCAATATTAATTGACAACTTCTGCGTTTTGATCGGAATCAATTGCCCCGGCAATTCGCTTCAAGCCCTCGTCCATCGACACAATTGGGCGATACCCGAAGTCTTTCTGGGCTCGCCCAATGTCGAAATAGTGAGACTTGGCGAGCTGTGCGGCCAAAAAACGCGTCAAACGAGGCTCTTCTGCGATGTTGAACATTTCGTGATACGTTTCCAGCATCAACCCCATTCGGTAGGCCCAGGAGTAAGAAATTCGCTTGCGAACCGCCGGAACGCCCGCAATTCCCAGCACCTCGTTGATGAATCCCCAGCAATTCACGGGGTCGGCATTGGAAATGAAATAAGCACTTCCGCAAACAGGCGAGCCCTTGGTCATCGCCTCCGCCGCCTGAATATGGGCGATCGCCGCGTTGTCGATGTAAGTACAATCCACTTGATTCGTGCCGTCGCCGATCTTTTTCAATTGCCGCATTCGAGCTCGCTGAACCAATCGCGGAATCAAGTGCTTGTCGCCGGGTCCCCAAATCAAATGAGGCCGCAGCGCACAAGTCATCAGCTCGTTCGGATCGTTGGCGTCCAAAACATGTTGCTCGGCCAGAGCCTTACTGTGCGGGTAATGGCACAGCCATTTGCGAGCGTAAGGAGCCATCTCGCTCTGGTTGACTTGATGATTTCCATCGAATGTCACGCTGGGACTGCTGGTATACACCATGCGGGGAATCCGCCGGTTTAAGCAAGCCTGAACCACGTTGCGAGTGCCCACGGTGTTGGTCGAATGGTATTTCTTCCAAGGACCCCAAATGCCAGTGACGGCGGCCGTGTGAAAGACACAGTCGATGCTCTCGTCGAAAGCGGATTCGATACTGGTATAGTCTCGAATGTCGCCGCTGTACGTTTTGATATTGATCGCATCCAACAGCTCGTCCCGCCGGCGCACCAAGGCAGTTACTTGATGACCGTGCTCCAGCAACAATCGAACGATTGCCGAGCCCAAGAATCCGTTGGCACCTGTTACGAGCGCTTTCACCGCATTTTCTGCCTAAAACACCTATATTTCCAATGGAAAAAAGTATAACCAGAATCGCATGAACAGGAATGCCATAAAACCGAACGAATCTACAAAGGGCCGAGTCGGGACAGCGAACAGGGCAGATTCGGCAGGCGAGAGTTATCATTCGAATCTGTGCCAGTCGCCGTTAATCAGTCGTTCATGTGGCAGGAATCGAGCTTTGTAGGTCATGTGTTTGCACTCGCCAATAAAAAACCCCAGATAGAGGTAGCGTTTATTATTATGCTGACAAAATTCGATTTGTTTCAAAATCGAGTAGGTGCCCAGGCTCAATTTCGGCTGTAGCGGATCATAAAACGTGTAGACCGCCGAGATCGCTTGGTCGCCTTGATCGACAATCGCCAGGCAGACTAGTTCTCCGTTCAGGCGATATGCGATTTCGAAAGTGTCAAAGCAAGTTCGCCCGAATGCCCATTGATAATCATCGGGATCGATCTGATTGCTGCTTTGCCCCAGTCCTCGAGTTTTACGATGCAGATTGAACAATTGGGCTCGTTCCTGATCGCATTGGACTCTTCCGACATCCATTTCCAACAATTGATCATTGCGACGCTTGGTTCGCCGCATCGTGCGATCCATAACGAACTCGTCGACCGGAATTCGGATCGATTGACAAGCATTGCAGTTGGGACACTTGGTTTGATAGACGAAATCACCCGTCCTTCTTTGCCCGGCTGCCAGGCGTTGATCGGTATCGACAGCGTTGACTTCGCTGGTCGGGACGTGCAAGGGCATGCGCGCAACACGTTCTGGGAGATAGGGACACTTCTCCAATTCATCGTGGATCAGGATGTCGTCGAAAGGGCGCATGGGAACGAACTTAAAATTCAGGGCAGTTCTCAATCTTTACCTATCAGCGTGACCCGATCAAGTTAATTCGAATTCACTTGCGAAGCGCACCGTTGAATACAAGGGGTTTTTAACCAACGTTTGGCCAGCAGCGTTGGTTCGAATACCTTCTTTCGAGGTAGCGCCTTTGGCGAGTCTAGGTTAGGAAGGCTTTGTTTGTGGTCAAACGACGCGTTGATCACTTCACCCATCATCTTTCGGGCCAACGTCGCACCAAACACTTCACTAGGCCAACACCCAACATCTTTCGGGCCAACGACGCATCACTCACTTCACCGAGCCAACACAAACATCTTCCGGGCCAACGGCCCAGCAGTTTATCTAGCCCAGCCTGCAGGGCTGGGTATGTATCACAACGAAAAACCAGGGCCGAAGGTCCGGCAGTTAATTCTAAACCAACGCCCAAATTGTAATTCCGGGCCCAGCTTGAAGGGCTGGTTTAAAATTTCATCAACACCCAACACACTTCGGGCAAACGCGCCAATCGCATCCCTCGTCAACGACGCATCACTCACTTCACCGAGCCAACACCCAACATCTTTCGGGCCAACGGCCCAGCAGTTTATCTAGCCCAGCCTGCAGGGCTGGGTATGTATC
>CAZOXC010000458.1:0-3657 GCA_964583205.1 uncultured Pirellulaceae bacterium
GTTAAAGCCGCCCCTCGATCAGTCGCAAAAGATTCTCAAAGGGCCCAGGGCCGTGAAGAATAGTGCGCCCATGTTGGACCATCAGCCGGAATAAGGCAGCGTCGGTTGAATCCATCTGGTCGTTGACACTCAAAATTGCCCGACCTACGATGCAGGCTTGGTGAATCAAAACTTTTGACGAGTGGCAACCCTCATGCCCAAAATTGCATTTCTGTTTCCCGGCCAAGGCGCTCAAACGGTCGGAATGGGACAACAACTGATGGCGGAATGTCCGGCTGCCAAAAATCTGTTTGAGCAGGCCAACGATATTCTGGGCTACGATCTGACCTCGATTTGTCTATCCGGGCCTGTCGAAGAACTGAATTCGACAGTCCACAGTCAACCGGCTCTTTTCGTTTGCAGCCTGGCAGCCGTGGAAAAAATCAAACAGGATCAACCTGAGCTGATCGAGCAGTGTCAGGCCGCCGCTGGATTGAGCCTGGGCGAATACACGGCGATGGTGTTTACCGGAGCCCTGGATTTCGAGACCGGTCTGAAGGTCGTTCAACGGCGCGGTCAAGCCATGCAGGAAGCCTCGGATATGGTCGCCAGCGGCATGGTCAGCATCCTGGGAATGGATCTTGCCGATGTCCAGTCGCTTTGTGTCGAGGCTCGTGGCGATCAGCAGATTCTGCAAGTCGCCAATCACTTGTGCCCGGGTAACATCGCCATTTCAGGCCACAAAGAATGCTGCGAACGAGCGGCTGAACTTGCTCCCGAACGCGGAGCCATGAAAGCGATTCCTTTGTCTGTGTCTGGTGCCTTTCACACCGAGTTGATGCGGTCGGCCGTCAGCCAGCTTGAAGATGCACTGGGTGGTGCCGAGATCAAAGCTCCGTCGATCCCCGTGATTTCCAACGTGGATGCCAAGTCCCATAATGATCCATCCGAGCTGAAACAAATTCTGGTATCTCAGGTTTGTTCGCCCGTGCTTTGGGAAAACTCCATGCAGTCCTTGTTGGATGAAGGATTTGACCAGTTTTATGAAGTCGGCCCGGGCAAAGTTTTGAAGGGCTTGCTGAAACGGATGGCTCGAAAGATTCCTTGCGAGTCCGTGCTGGCTTGAGCATGGCTTGAGCATGGCTTGAGCATGGCTTGATCACTGCTGGGTCGCGGCTTGGTCGACGACGATTTGAAAACAAAAGAAACAACAAACCAAAAGAGATAAACAAACATGTCTGAAAAGATGAAAGTGGACCTTAGCGGTCAAACGGCGATCGTCACCGGAGCCTCACAAGGATTGGGGCAAGCTGTCGCGATTGCACTGGGCGCCAACGGAGCGAGAGTCGCTTGTGTCGCTCGCAACGCAGAGAAACTGGCGAACACGGTGGGCGAGATTACGGCGGCAGGTGGCGCGGCTGAAGCGTTTGCTTGTGATGTCTGCGATAAGGAAAGCATCGAAGACATAATCAACAAAGTTGCTGACGACTGGGGCAAGATCGACATTCTGGTGAACAACGCCGGAATTACTCGCGACACCTTGATGCTGAGGATGACGGACGAGCAGTTTGACGAAGTGATCAACACGAACTTGCGAGGCAGTTTTTTGTTTTCTCGAGCAGCCGCTCGTCACATGTTGAGTGCTCGTTATGGACGTATTATCAACATGTCCAGTGTCTCCGGGATCATCGGAAACCCTGGTCAAGCCAACTATTCTGCTTCGAAAGCGGGAATGATTGGGATGACTCGCAGCCTGTCCAAGGAGCTTGCCAAACGCAAAGTCACCGTCAACGCGATTGCTCCGGGCTTCATCGAGAGCGAAATGACGGCCGCTCTGGGAGACTCGATTGTCAGCGAGGTAAAAAAGCGAATTCCCGCGAATCGATTGGGAACAGCCGAGGATGTGGCGGCCTGTACGCTATTTTTAGCCAGCCCTGACGCTGGCTATATTACGGGTCAAGTATTGGTAGTTGACGGTGGACTTACGGGTTAGGCGGACGCTTAGGCCACAAAAACCGGGACGATGTCGGGGAAATACAGGTGTTTGCCATCTAGCCTGCCTTGACCCATCGCCTAATTATCATCTATCTTGATGCGCTTGCCCGCGTTATGGAATTTGTCAAAAATTCACCTCGGGCAATCAGACAAAAGAAAACGAAATTGTATTGGGAATTCCGTCCGGAACGGACTTAACCTTCTGATGCAACTCAAATTAACGACTACTTGTAAATGGGAGTTCGATGTAATGGCGACAGTTGAAGAACGTGTCATCGACATCGTGGCCGAGCAACTCGGTGTTGAAAAAGAAAAAATAAACAGCTCGTCCAACTTTGTGAACGACTTGGGAGCGGACTCGCTGGACCAGGTTGAGCTGGTGATGGAACTCGAAGAAGAATTCGATATCAACATCCCGGACGATATGGCTGAAAATATCACAACCGTGGGCCAGGCTGTAGAACACATCGACAGCGCTACTGCCAATAAGTAAGCGGTATCCACAAGAGGTGTTTATGACACGGCGCGTTGTTGTTACCGGCGTCGGTATTGTTACTGCATTAGGTTGTCGCGTTGACGAATGCTGGAACAACATTGTTTCCGGCAAAAGCGGAATCCATGAGATCAGCTTGTTTGATATCTCGGATATGAAAGTCAAAATCGGCGGCGACATTCAGAATTGGGATCCTTCTGACTACTTTGACAGCAGGGAAATGAAACGGATCGACCGTTTCTCTCAATTCGCTGTCGTGGCGGCTACTGATGCAGTAGATGATTCCGGAATCCAGTTTGATAGTTTGGACCCATTCCGCTGCGCCGTGATCATGGGCTCAGGCATCGGTGGATTGACCACGATCGAAGCTCAATTGACTCGATTGATTCAGCGCGGTCCAGACAAAGTCTCTCCGCTGACGATTCCCAAATTGATGCTGAACGCGGCCGGTTCGAATATTTCAATCAAGTACGGATTGCGTGGCCCGAACTATACAGTTGCCACCGCCTGTGCCAGCGCGACCAACGCAATCGGCGACTCGCTGAATGTCATTCGGGACGGAGAAGCAGATGTCGTTATCACTGGCGGCGCCGAAGCAGCCATGACTCGAATGGGTCTGAGTGCGTTTCAAAACATGCGAGCTTTGAGCGCTCGGAATGAAGATCCCGCCGGGGCCAGCCGTCCCTTCGACATGGGTCGTGATGGTTTTGTCTTCAGCGAAGGCGCTGGTATCACGATTTTCGAAGAATACGAACATGCCAAGGCTCGTGGTGCAAAAATCTACTGCGAAGTTCTCGGCTACGGCACCACTGGCGATGCTGGACATATCACCCAGCCCGATGAGGCAGGCACCGGGGCCGCTCGAGCCATGACCCTGGCCCTGAAAGATTCCCAGCTCAACGCTGACCAGATCGATTACATCAACGCTCACGGAACCAGTACTCCGCTGGGCGATATCGCTGAAACCAATGCCGTGAAATCCGTTTACGGGGATGCGGCCAGCAAAGTTTCCATCAGCAGCACCAAAAGCCAGTTGGGACACACCCTGGGCGCTTCCGGCGGATTGGAACTGGTGCTGTGCATCTGCGCCATGAACCAAGGCGTCATTCCACCCACCATCAATCTGACTGATCAGGACCCCAAGTGCGATCTTGACTACACGCCCAATGTGGCTCGTGAGCGGGAATTGC
>CAZOXC010000459.1:0-3652 GCA_964583205.1 uncultured Pirellulaceae bacterium
GACAAAGATAAAGACATAGCTAAAGAAAAGCCCCCTGAAGAGCCGCAGCCCGTAGAAACTCCTGCCGTCGCCGAAAAGCCGCCGGCCAGCAAAGCGCCACTGGCGAACAGAAATCCGCTGGCGAACAGAAACCCAATGGCCAATCGGAATCCGCTGGCCAACCGGAACCCACGAGCCAACAGGAATCCACTGGACGACAAAAAACCCGGTGGCGTCAAAAAACCTGGGGGCAACAAAAAGCCGACGATCAATGTAAAAATCGCCTCGATGCCGGAGGTGAAGCAGCCCGATCCAACTAAAGCCGCCAATGGCGAAAAAGTTCAGAAACCGGATATGGCATTGCCCAAGCAGGCGATCCGGGATGCGATGATCAAAGCCAGTAAATCAGAAGGCAAGAAATCGCCGCTCAAGGAATTCAACAAGCGTGGTGGCGGAAAACAGAACCAACCTCAGACACCTGTTTTTGACCCCAGCCAAATGCAGCCGCCAGCCAAAGACTCGCCACTCAGTGGACGAAGAAAAGGCAAGAAGGGCCACAAGGATGGGGTAAAAAAAGTCGACTCGGACTTGAGTTCCGTGCGGCAGCAACGCCGTACTTCACGCGGGCGGCCCAAGACCGGTGGCGAACGCTCGGGTGGCTATCGACGCCGCAACAGTTATCGACGTAGAGGGCCCGCCGCCAACACCGCCGCGCCTCGTAAAGAAAACGTCACGCTGGAGTTGCCCTGCACCGTGCGAAGCTTTTCCGAAGCTGCCGGTGTCGGCAAAAACGATGTACTCAAAGTCCTGATGGGCATGGGAGTGATGGCCAATATCAATGCCGAAATTGATTTGGAAACGGCCGAGTTCATTGCGGCCGAGTTGGGCGTCGAGGTCAATTTCCGTGAACAGGAGTCGCTTGAAGACTCACTCATCACCAAGATTGAGGAATTCCAGGATGACGAAGCCAACCTGATTCCTCGTCCACCCATTGTCACATTTCTCGGTCACGTCGATCACGGAAAGACTTCACTACTGGATGCCATCATCGGCATCGACGTTGTTTCCGGCGAAGCGGGCGGAATCACACAGCACATTCGCGCCTACCAGATTGACAAGGGTGATCAAAAGATTGCTTTTGTTGATACACCTGGCCACGAAGCGTTTACCGAAATGCGAGCTCGTGGGGCAAACGTCACCGACGTCGCGGTTCTGGTGATTGCGGCCGACGATGGTGTGATGCCGCAAACCGAAGAAGCCATCAGCCACGTTAAAGCGGCCGGTGTTCCCATCATCGTCGCATTGAACAAAATTGATCTGCCGGGTGCCAATCCAGACAAAGCCCTGCAGGACCTGGCGGGACACGAATTGTTGCCGTCCGAATGGGGTGGTGAGATTGAAGTGGTTCGTACCAGCGCGACCAAAGGCGATGGAATTGACGAACTTCTGGAAACGATTCTGCTGACGGCCGAACTTCATGAATACAAAGCCAATCCTGAACGACAAGCGATCGGGACCTGTATCGAATCCGAACAGGAGAGTGGCCGAGGCGTAATCGCCAAAGTCATGGTCCAGAACGGAACACTCAAAGGTGGTGACATTCTGGTTTGTGGCGCGGCGCACGGCCGAGTCAAAGCCATGTACCATACCCTGCGACCCGGTGTAACTCTGGAAGAAGCGGGACCAAGTACACCTGTCAATGTAACCGGCCTGGACGTCGCTCCGGACGCCGGCGACAAATTCTATGTGCTTGACGATATCAGTGATGCTCGTGAAATCGCCGAAGCTCGGGCCGAGCGTGGCAAGACTGAATCGCTATCCGGGAACACCACCAAGATTTCTCTTGTGGACTTCCAGCAACGCATGGAAGAAGGCAACCTGGTCGACGAACGCGATATCGTCGAATTGAATTTGATCATTCGCGCCGATGTCCAGGGCTCGATCGAGGCTATCCAGAAAGAGATTTCGAAGATCGAGCATCCCGAAGTCAAAATCAAGATCCTGCAGAACCTGGTCGGTGGAGTTACCGTGGCCGATGTTCGATTGGCTCAGGCTTCTCAGGCTGTGATCATCGGCTTTAACGTCGTGCCTGACGATGCAGCCCGGTCTCTGGCCGATGATTTGCAAGTCGAAATTCGACGGTACGAAGTGATCTACAAAGTCACCGACGATATCCGAGCAACACTTGAAGGCCAGTTGAAACCGGAAGAACAGTCCGTCGACCTGGGATCAGCCATGGTGTTGCGAACATTCAGCATCAGCAAAATTGGAACCATTGCCGGTTGCCGCGTCATGCGTGGCAACATCGAAAGGCATGCCAGAATTCGAGTAATTCGCGACAGCCGTATCATCGGTGATTATCCAATCGATACGCTCAAGCGTGAAAAAGACGATGCCAAGGAAATTCAGCGTGGCATGGAGTGCGGAATCAAACTTAAAGGTTTCAATGACGTCAAGGAAGGCGATACGCTGGAAGCTTATAAGATCGAAGAAATTGCCCGCACGCTGGATGGTTAGTCAAGGCACTTCGTCAATTCTGTAATAGGTATAAGTTTCTGAATGAGTTCTCGTCGAGTCCTAAAAGTGGCTGAAGCAATCCGCGAAGTCGTCAGCATGGCGATTCTGGTCGATTTGCGCGACCCGCGAGTCAGCGATGTAACCGTGACCCGAGTCAGCGTGGCCGGGGATCTACGGCTGGCCAAAGTTTATGTCTCAGTCATGGGCGACGAAAAGAAACAAAAACTTTCCATCCATGGATTGAATAATGCCAAAGGCTTTCTGCAGCGCAAAGTCGGCGACCGAATCGATATTCGATACACTCCCCGCCTGGAGTTCGTGCTGGACAAAGGAATCAAACACTCGATGACCGTCGCTCAGATTCTCGATGAAGTGCTGGAAAATGAGAATCCAGATGAAGCCAGCCAGCCAGAAGACCAACTTCCCGATCAGACACCAATCGAGTCGACAGACTCAACGCCAGATACTGAAGAAGAATAGAGAACCCGGTTACCCGTTTTCAGTTTTTGACCACCACAGACCCAAGGACAAATTGAACAGCCATGAGTGCTACGAACCGCGTCACAAAATTCAACAAACTCCATCGAGTTGCCAAGAAGCATTACCAGGTGGTCAAACCACCATCGGGACGCACTGTACTTGAGCATCTGCTGTTCGCTTGCTGCCTGCAGAATTCCAACTTCGAAGATGCCGAAGAAGCCATGGCTCGCATTCAGCAAACCTATTTTGACTGGAATGAAGTCCGGGTCACGACGGCCAAGGAACTTGCAGAGGTCATGAGCTGTCTGCCCGAATCCATCAAGGCGGCGACTCGACTTAAAAAGACACTCAATTCAGTCTTTGAAACTCACTATGCCTATGACATCGATTTTCTCCGCAAAGAGAATCTCGGCAAAGCGATTCAAAAACTGGACAAAGGCCGTGGGGTCACGCCTTTCATCCTGTCCTACGTAGCCCAAAATGCTTTGGGAGGACACCAGATCGCGGTCGACGAGTCGATGTTGCTGTTGATGTATGTCATCGGTGCGATCGATGAAAAGGAAAAGAAATCCGGCAAAATTCCCGGGCTGGAGCGAGCGATCTCCAAAACCAAAGGCGTCGATTTCTTCGATTTTAACACCAGGCTAGTCAACCAGTGCCCTCTGCATAGAAGGCC
>CAZOXC010000460.1:0-3643 GCA_964583205.1 uncultured Pirellulaceae bacterium
ATCGAAAGCCCCGTAGGTGGCGACTGCGATTAGCCATAGGAGTTAGATCATGAACCTGAAGTCGAATCCAGAAACGGCCACAGAGTAACGACAGAGCTTACCCTGGGCGTTAGCCCATGGACCCGGTCGCCGTCTCCGATCGATAGCCCGTAAGACGGCAACTAGTACGTCCTCAGATTGTAACTCGGCGTGCAACTTGTCTTATGACATTCGGCTCAGGCTGCTTTCTTGCCGGGAACGAATCTTTGCAATCCGGGCCAAAGCAGCAACCCGTTGTCCTTGAAATACCTGGAACGAAAATAGTACTTGGTAAAACAGCGACTATGGAGTTCGCTGACTTCCTCGGACGTCAGGTGTTTGTACTTCATCACCGGATGGTACACGCTGTATTTCGAGAAATCGTGGTCCGCGATCTGGTCTTTCACTTCGTTGAAAAACTCGGTGCCGGGATAGGGTGTGACCACATTAAAATTCGCGAAAGTCGGATTGACCTTACGAGCATACCTTAGAACCCACATGATGTTTTCTTCGGTATCTTCCGGGAATCCAACCATAAATCCGGCAACCGTTCGGATACCCATCGCGCGGCACTGGGCAACAAACTCGCGCTGACGATCGTCTTTGATTGGCGCTCGCTTGTATTTGCGCAAGGTTTCTTCGTTGGGGGTTTCGATCCCCACTGTGATTGCAACCAACCCGGCGTCTTTCAGAATTTGCAGAGTCTCCTGTTTCATCAAGTCAATGCGAGTTTCAATCGAGAACTGAACTCGGGGCGTCAAGCGGGCGATCCCTTCAGCCAAACGAATGGCTCGTTTGCGATCCAGTCCGAACAAAGGATCACGGAACTTGAATGACTTGAAGCCGTATTGCTGCATCCCGACTTTCATTTCTTCCAGGATCGCGTCCGGCTCGCGGAATCGAGTCTTGCTCTCGATCATTATGTAAGGACAGTAGTTGCATTTGAACGTACATCCTCGGCTCTGCTGAATCAGTGCTGTGGGGAACTTCCAAAAATCGTACTTGATTTTGAATCGCTTGTAATCGAATGCTGACCAATCGGGGAATGGAAGTTCATCAAGTTCCTTGACGGTACCAATGTCGATAATCGATTCATCCGAATTCAGCACGTCGTCCAGTTTGTATAGCAGTGCTTCCGGTTCGCCTCGCAGGACTTTACAGCCCAGATCGCTAAGGGTTTCGCCCAGCGCATAGGCGACGCTACCAACGATAAACACCTCTGCTTCCGGGTACTGTCGGCGAACTTCTTTGATTTGTTGAACTTCGTGACCGAGTGTCAACAATGACGGATTGAAGATAAACAAGTCAGCCGGTTCAATCCGGTCCTCGCAGTAAGTAACGTCGTGGCCAAGCTTCTTGAAAATGCCTGCCAGGTAGGCAAAGTTCAAAGCGACCGGACGATAATCACGCTTGTACATCCCCCTGACGATTCGACCTCGCAAGCCACCACCGCCTGGGTACATTCCCACGCCCATGCCTCCAGCGAAGTCTTTCTGAGCATCGTTGATTCGCGTATCGAACAGGTTAACTTTCATTTGAATTCCGTTTCAAAATTGAATTTGGTCTTACCCGGCTTTTTTGTGAGCCATCGAATCTTGTTCCGATTCCGGTTCACTCACTGCCATGTTCATCAGAGATCTTCGATCCCGATTGGGTAAGTGGCGACCCAGCAACTTGATTTTTCCACCACTACCGATGTGGTAGGTCACACCCCTCCAGGTGATCGTGTTACCGACCATCGAGGCGACAAAACACCCTAGAGTCAACAATCCCTGAACAGGAAACCCCAGGATATCGAACCATCGCGTGCGTTGACTTCCCTTTTTCAGTTGAGGGAACCGATTGCGACCAATATCCTGACGCAGATAGGATTTGACAACTTGAGTCGCATATATCAACAGAGCCGACACGCACCACATAATCGTGAACTGGCTCGATTGAGCACTCGATACAAACGCGGCAATCAACGAGCCCCAAAATGCGATTTGCAAAACGCAAGTCAGCATGAATCCATTTAACCAGTACAAGGGCGCATATTTTCGAGCAATCAGTAACTGACGTCGCACGAATTCGAACGCCGAACCTGGACTAAAGTCGATTGGAGAAATACACAGTGCCATCGGGACATAAATGACTCGCAACCCGGCACCTTTGACCGCTTTGGTCGCCGTCAAATCGTCACTCAACGAACCAAACCAGGCATGATTAATATCGAGATGGTCAAAAGTATCGCGACGAATCGCCCAGGATCCGCCCCAGATCAAACCGAAGCGTCCGTATCCCAGCGAACCAGCAATAGCTGAATTCAGCGATGATACGAAACAGTCGGACCAACCCGGCTTGCCCGAAACCATCCATCGATAACCGGTGGCAACGCAAGGAGTACTTGTCGAAACAATCCCAACCATGCTGACCAGCCAGCGGGCTTGCGGTTTGGCATCGGAATCGGCAAACACGATAACTTCCGTTTCCGGATCCAGCATGGCGATGCCGATTTGCAAGTTATGAATTTTCTGGCCGGAGACTGAACACTTGCCCGAATAAATCAGACGAGCCTTTTCAGGATACTCGGCCATGATCTTTTCGATCACCTGGACTACTGGGTCATCCGGTTCTTCAACCACAAACGTTACCGAGTAGTTGTTGTAAGCCTGCTTGCAAAACTGACGCAAGTTGCTGCGAATACCTAGCTCGATGCCTTTGCAGGGCACAATGATTTCAGTCTTGGGCTCGTATCCCATCTCTGGCAGCGGGCAATCAAGCCGCGTACGGGCGAACCGCCGGTTCTCCCAAACCAATAGCCCGGAAACGAGTTGCCAGAGGACCGCCACAACAACGACGGCGACTAAAACAAATGTAATTGAGGTCATGGCAGTGAATAATAAACTAGCGTCTTCTTTTTATCGGAAGGCAGGCAGGTCCTTCCGTTGCAAATTCCGATCGAATTGGTTGACAACTCAGCTCAACAGTTTGGTGTTATTCAATCATTCGCCTGTGATTTCCAAGGTAGTTTAGAGAATTTCAGCCGGCGACAAACATGGATTTGCCTACTCCTGCCGCACTACGCTCACGCTGCTAGCGACCCCACCCGAACGGCCCAGCGACCGAATTGAGATTTTATCAACCAATTCAAAAACGCTTGATTTTGTGGTTCCGTTTAATCTTGGCAGCGATTTATCCTTTTGATAGTTTACGACCGAAGTCGCGGGTAACTGCGGATTCACTCGATCAACTTCTGTTGATCATTTGTTGGAAGGGAAGCCACGTCACTTGGAAACAAGTGAGGATAACTGAGGGGTCCATGATGGATTCAAATACGGATTACGAAGTAGGTGTTCACATTCGTTGGATGATTCGGCGGGACATGCCGGAAGTGAATAGCATCGAACAAAACAGCTTCGAGTTTCCGTGGACCGAGAAAGACTTTTTTCGTTGTTTGTGAGGCGGAAATTGTATCGGCATAGAAGCAGAACACGACGAAGGACTTGTCGGTTTCATGATCTAAGAATTACACAACAACCAACTGCCAGTTTTGAATTTTGCGGCCCGACCAGTCTTTCCGCGACAAAAAGTTGGCCGGCAAATGATTCAAAAGTTGATTGGCAAGTTGTCGCAACAACGACGC
>CAZOXC010000461.1:0-3643 GCA_964583205.1 uncultured Pirellulaceae bacterium
ACTCAGCTTCAAGTATTCGCTTTTGATCCCCTGCTTCAGCAACATCATAGGTGCCAGTTGAAACACGAATCTCTTTCTTCGTATGCGGGCAGGTATAACGAAGCTGGATGGGTCGCCCTGACGGCTGAGCCATCCGAACCTTCGGAACCTTTTTGTCTTGTTGCTTTTTCTTTTTAGCCAACGCTACCTCCTGCAGAGGTAGTTGCGGTGTCGGAACCATTGGAGATAACGTAGTCGATCCAATCTTGGCCAAGAATGTAAGCTCGCTTGTGTACGCGAGAGACTTTAAGGCCATTGCGGATGGCGGCTCGAATCGTTTTTCGGGTGATCCCAAGTCGATTCGTGATCGCGTCGTAGGTGTAGAGTTGCTGGGGCTCAATGACCCCGAAAGCATTGGAGATTTGCATGTTCGTGAATTCCAAAAAGGGTGAAAACAATCGTTACACCCAGTGCTGGTTTATTCACGAACTACGAGTCTCATCAATTTTCCGCTGAATCCATACCAAATCCGTATTCAATCGTTTTCTCCCATGGAATATTGTGTTGTTCGAATAGTTGAACAGCGAACTCCATCAATCTTCTTCTCTCGGCCTCGATGTCAGGTATCTGAGAAGTTCCGCGGATCTTCATGAGCTGATGCTCTGGGATAATTTTGGCGACGATGGTTCCATCTGAATACGCCTTCTCGAAAGCAGCGTCTGATCCGAATATCGCCTTCAGCCTTTTGCTGATGGTTGATTGGCTTTTTCCCAAAAATGTTGCAAACCTTGTGTCTGTTTGCTTTGGTACTTCGTTTGGATTGAGCAGATAGTAGTTCAAAAGCCGGTAAGCAAATTCTTCCTTTGCAGATAGCCTATTGGTTTGAGGCATCTTTCTCGGCTTCTTCGCGGCAACTTTAAGCATTGGCAAAACACAGAGATAAAAGTCAATCGCTTCTACCGCAAGTTTCACAATATTTGATTCACAATAGAGCCCCACGACATCAGGAAACTCGTATTCTTCGAACTCAACCGCCGGGCTTTCATCTGGACTGAAGAACCAACGCAAAGGATCGACGCCATTTGGTTGTGGGCACTCTTCCCAAATGTTGAAAAAATAATCCTCAAATTTGGCTTGGTAGTCGACTACTACATCCTCGATGGATGAGTCTTCGTGATATCCCGCTTGGTAGACCACGGCAGCCAAAGAAAGCAGATCAAAGATCCCTCGATCCATTTGTTTCGAAAACGCAATCTCAGGGGGAAATTTGGACTTAGACAACAACTGTCCCAAACCTTGGATGTGAGCCTTTAAGCCGTTGACAGCTTCATGAGTTCCGTAAAAAACATGGATCAGACCACCAGAATTTGCTGGAAGACTTGCCGTCGACTGTTGTGGCATTCCCCTGAGGAGAGGCTCAGCAATCTCAAGGTTTTTTCTTAGAACTCCACAGCTAAGCCGACTCGAAAAAAACGCTGCGTGCTGAACATTGTGTTGCGAGCGATAAAACTCGATTAGTTTACGGCGGTAAGCCAATAGCTGCTTCTTGTCTTTTTCGTTCATGACTTTATTCTCCGTTGGCCAGCCAAATGATTGACTCTTAGTTTAAATATTCCATTGAATAGACTAATTGATTAAACGATTTAGTTCAGGCATCTGAGAATAGCGGTTAGGCGACTTCTTTTGAATAACTGTTCCAAGGTTGGAGGGCCTCAGTTCTTGTTGCTAGGTAGTAACCCTTTTCAAAGCTCTAGAGTGCATTGCCTAGTGAGTTCCTCCCAACCCGATAATCGTGTCCGCGAATTTTGCCCGCTTAAATGACTACGGCCTGTTAGGCGGGCTTCTCTTTTGATGGGTTGCATTCCAACGGTCTTCGACTCTGCAAATTGAATTCAACGCCTGGGGAAGCTTAAATTCCTGCTCACCTACTCCAATCGCTTGGTAAGGTTTGGTAAACTGCTCGTTCAAACAATTTTCGGCAGGGTGACGATATGCCAAAACTTGACGAGTATCTTCAAATCGCAGAAGCAGCAGAGTACCTGGGCGTTTGTCAAAATACGCTTCGAAACTGGGGAGCTGCCGGAAAAGTGATTGAATACCGGCACCCCGTAAACAATTACCGGCTGTACAAAACCAAAGACCTTGATCGCCTAATGAAGAAAGTTGAGAAGCAACAACCCAAGAAACGCAAACCCAGATAACCTCATTCAAACTGTTCTTCTCTTATGATCACTCCCTTTCACGCGAAATACTTTGCCTACGATCTGACCCGCACTGGCGGTGATGGTGTCGATCGTTTGACGCAATCTCTGTTCAACGCGTCAGTTGACTTGAATCCCCACCAAGTCGAAGCAGCCCTTTTCGCAATTCGATCTCCGTTGTCAAAGGGCGTGTTGCTGGCGGACGAAGTTGGATTGGGGAAAACGATCGAAGCTGGGCTTGTTCTTTGCCAATACTGGGCCGAACGGAAGAAAAAGCTGCTAGTGGTCTGTCCGGCATCGCTTCGTAAACAGTGGCAGATCGAGCTGGAAGAGAAATTCAATCTTCCCGCCGTTGCGGTCGACTCCCGGCTATTCAAGAAGGCCGATAAGGAAGGCCTCAACGCCTTTGATCAAGACAAGGTCATTATTCTTTCTTATCATTACGCTGCCCGCATGGCAGAACAACTTCGGTTGATTCAATGGGATATGGTTGTCATTGACGAAGCCCACAAGCTTCGCAACTCCTACCGAGCCAGCAACAAGATGGGCCAGGCCTTACGGTGGGCGTTGGAAGATTGTCGCAAACTACTTCTGACCGCGACTCCACTTCAAAACTCTCTGACCGAGCTGTACGGGATTGCGACGCTCATCGACGACGAAATGTTTGGTGATCTCCCGACTTTTCGAACCTTGTACTCAAATGTTGACGGCGACCTCGAAGACCTGCGAGCTCGAATCAAAGGATTCTGCCTTCGCACCCTTCGACAGGACGTTCAAGAGTTCATTCGTTACACGAAACGGCAGCTAACGACGCTCAAATTCCGCCCAACCGACGATGAGCACAAGCTCTATGAATCAGTATCTGATTTTCTCCAGAAACCCGACTCCTACGCGTTTCCGCAGCGTCAACGACATTTGACGGTCGTCGTCGTTCGAAAAGTTCTCGCATCTTCCCCGATCGCATTGGCATACACGCTCGAGGTCATTCTCGACCGCTTGAAGGGACTCCGTGATAACGCCGAGGATACCACCGACATCACGTCCAAACTTCTGTCGCAAGACGAAATCGGCGAAGACCTGTTGGATGAACTCCTAGAAGAGCTTGAACTGGAAGGAATCGAAGAAGAGCCGGTCGACGACGAAGAGGAGAAGATCGACCTGGCAAAACTGGAATCCGAGATCAGTGAAGTCGAACGGTACATCCTGTGGGCTCGCAGTATCGGCATCGACACCAAGACACGCCATTTGTTGAAAGCTCTCAAGATTGGATACGAAAAACTCAGCGACATGGGAGCGGCAGAGAAAGCTCTTGTCTTCACTGAGTCACGTCGTACACAAACCCACCTGAAGAATTTCCTCGAAGCAAACGGTTATGCAGGTCAAGTCGTCACTTTCTCTGGAACCAACAACAGCCCTGAGGCAACCGAGATCTACAACAACTGGATCGAAGCCAACCAAGACAC
>CAZOXC010000462.1:0-3643 GCA_964583205.1 uncultured Pirellulaceae bacterium
AGATATATGAATTCAGTCGAAGTCAGGTTGGTAACCATCACCGCAGTCGTGGTTGGCATTTATTTATGGATGGCATTCGTCAATGAAGAGCACGAACGCCAGGTAAAGCTGGCGCTTGAAAACTCGCATGTGGATACCAAGCTAACTACTCCCGACACCCCCAGCCCTTACACGTATTACTCTAGTGCCACTGACGACAAGGACGAGAGCCGTCTTTGGGGCCAGCTCAAGCTGCACGATCAGTTGTCGCCGGAAGAGATTGCATATCAGGATTATTTACCGACTCATTCTCAACACGAGTTTGACGAAGACGGACCGCTGGTAGAGGGGCAGTCTGCCGAACGAATCGAATCAGGTTATGACGCCGAGTCCAGCTCGTCAATTCGGCAGCCGGATCGCTACGCATACAACTCGCAATGGATTCCCCCGAATGCTCTCAATGAATCGGACAGCAATGAATTCCGGATTCTCAAGGGCATCGATCACAGAGCGATGACGGACGAGACGGTCCAGGTTGATATGTTCGGCAACCCGCTCATTTCTCGCGCCGAGTTAGAGCAAGCCCGCGAACTACAGCAAGCCCGTGAACTAGAGCAAACCCAAGAACTCCAGCAAGCCAACACGAACCCGGTCATGTTGGGCGATCCGATTGAGGTGCCAGGCGACTTTGATTCCGTCGCGCTGTTGCCGGCCAATGAAGTTTCACAGGAAAACAAATTTGAAGTCGAGCAAAGCATCATCGTCAATGAGCCTGACGTAAGACTTGAATCAACTCCCATAAGTGTGTTGTCGGCTGAATTTAAACCCGAGTATTTTCCGCCCAACGAATCGATGCAAATACAGCCGGCGGAAACTTCTGTCGAAGCGGTTATTGTCGAGCCTCGTGTTGCCGAAGCTGCCGTAGTCGAACCTCGTGTTGCCGCCTTGCCAGGCGTCTCACTCCAGTTCTCGGATCAGACTCAGACTGTCAGTATTGGCAATCGCAATGAACCCGCAGATCGAATCGCTGGTCGGGAACCGGAAGTTGTTCCCGTAAAGACCTGGCCAGGCTCTGTGTCGTTGCAAAGCGAGTTGGACTACTTGCTACAGTTTCAGTTGACCTACCCGGCCGCCAATTCGACTCAGATCGCATTGGCATCATTGAATTCGACGGCACTGAGTAATCGGGTTGAGGCCAAGTCTACGATCCAACAATTTCGACGTTCCATCAGCGAGTTGGATCAAACGCTGGATTCGTTTACCAGTGAACATTTATCGTTTCCCGAGTGGTCAGACTTGTATGCCGCGACAGTAAGAACCCGGCTCAAGCTGGCTCGGCGAGTCACTTTGTGGGACGAGATTCTTTTCCACATGGAAAGTGTTAACGGCCAGGATCAAGAACGGGTGCTCGAGTCTGAACAGGCGATTCTTAATCTGGTCCAAAACGCGATGCAGTCGCTGCACATGACCGGCGGGTTTGAAGAGTGGAACAATTACTTGCTGTTGGACAAGATCGAAAACGTCTATTCCAATGAAAAGTTCAAACATATCCATCGCCAGGCGATCGCCAGAAAGTTCCTGGCCAGAATTGAGTCGTCTGCACTCAACGACCAGCAATATCGATTTGCGTTAAGCATCCTCAGCCAGCCGCTGATCGAATTTCTGACTAAGGTTGCGGCCGAGAATGTGGACCATCAGAATCTGCTTGAATTGTTGGAGAGTTACGAAGCCGAACCGTTTGGTCAGGCTGCGTACAATCTCAATGCCACTTATCAGGGACTCTACTTCAGCAGGAAACCGGCTGATCAAAGATTGGCTTCGGCCATTGACAGCGCTTACCGCAACGCGAATTTTCGCATTGGGATCTCGGATGATCTACTGAACCGCTGGTTGCCTCAGCCCGATGTTTCCAAGGAGCCGGTCCGAGACAGGATTCTGGGCGCGCAAGTGTTCGGAGATAACCGAATCACAAATCAATTGAGTGTAGGGCTGCAACCGGATCCGCAAAGAATCAACGTGTATCTGCAGACAGCAGGAACGATCTGGTCGCGAACTCGAGCCCACCATAGTGGTTTCATCTTTCACAACTCGGGCAACTCAACCTTTCAGGGGCGAAGCAATATCGTTGTGGATAAAAACGGGGTCTATGCAAATTCGGCCCAGGTCAAAGCCAATTCGAATCAAGACCTGTTGGGAATTCGGTCCAATCTGGATTCAATTCCAGTTTTCGGATGGGCGGCTCGTCAAATGGCCGAGCGGCAACAGCGTTCAAAGGCTCCGATCGCCAATCGTACGGCCGAGCAGAAGATTGCCAATATGACTCGCACTCGTTTCAATGAAGAAGTGAACCGGGCGATCGGGCAGATGAGAGGGCAGTTTGAGCAGCGAGTGCTAATGCCACTGAATTCATTGGAATTGAATCCGACTGCTGTAGAGCTGGCGACCACTCGTGACGAAGTGGTGGTGCGTTATCGTCTGGCCGGGTTGGAACAAATGGGTTCGTTTTCTGCCCGTCCGCAACCAGTCCCCGGCAATCTGATGAATATGCAGCTTCATGAATCTGCGGTCAATAATTTGATTAGCAAGATGGAGCTGAACAACAAAAAGTTTACTGCCGAGGAATTTCTGTTTTACATGCGAGACCTGATGGGTGCACATGCATTGAATTCGCTGCCGACAATTCCGGAGGATCACAATGCCGAGTTTACGTTTGCTTCTCGCGATGGCGTGCACCTGGCTTTCGATGAAAACAGGGTTCGAATCTCGCTGAATCTGCGCCGGCTCAAGCTGGGCACCAGACAGCTCTGGAAAAATTTTCGAGTCAGTGCCAGTTATATACCTGTTACCGATGGGCAGCAGTTGCAGTTTATGTTTGATCCAGAGAGAGGAATTTCCGTCAAAGGAAGTTCGCTTTCCGTTGGCGATCAACTGGCCCTGAGAACCATCTTTTACTCGATCTTCCCCGAATCGCACACAATGCCGTCGATCGCGCAGATGGTGCAGTCACCCGGGATGAACAACGTCGATCTGACGATCACTCAACTGGTATTCAGTCACGGTTGGCTGGGAATCTCGATGGGACAAACCCAGGGCGTCCAGCAGAATTATCCACCCAATAATCAAGCGACCGGTGTCCGTCGTCCCAGGTTGGGTAATCTTCGCCAAAGAATTATGCGTTAGAGAATTTTAACGCTGATACTGGCAGGTAAACTCGATTCGTTAACGATAGGGACGCCAGCCCGTATCTTGATCGGCTTCTGAATTCGATACACCGTTTTGCGAGTCATCGGTTCGTGTCTCTTGCGTGACGGCTACCTGAAGGTCGGCATCCAGTTCATGCGAAGTTTCGAATTGTTGACCGTCCAGTCCGGTGTACCTGACAAACAGCACATTGCCGTTCAGGTTTCTGTGCTTCAACGAAGCTGGTAGCGGAACGTGGATTCCAGGGATGGTTCCCTCTCGATCGCGAATCCAGGTGGCAACTCGAGTGGTTTTGAAATTCCATATGCCGACGCGTTGATTGGAACCTGCTTGCCGCGGATCGATCAAGCTGACTGTCAACTCTCCAGGAACCGGAATGGCAGATCGATCACTATCGACCGGTTGAACAATGAGCCACGATGCATCTTCTCGAGCATTCGTCAAATCGCAATTGATCACCAGG
>CAZOXC010000463.1:0-3631 GCA_964583205.1 uncultured Pirellulaceae bacterium
CTACTGGCTGGAGCCGCGCTGCGTCGCGAATCGACACCGGCCTGAATCGAGCGGTCCGGGATTTCTCGAAACACTTCGAAGCAACGCACAAAGGGGCCCCAGTTTTCCGATTCCGCCATACACTTCCAGGCCAGCGGGTGTTCCGGTTGCAGCTGGCCAGCAGTTCTCCAGGTGTCTCGAGCCTTAACGTGTTCGCCTTGCCGAAACTGAAACATGCCAGTGAGTAGAATCTTTTCAACTCGATCTTGTCGATCGACTTCAGCCGACTCGATATCAAATTCATAATCGCCATCTGCAAGCGCCTGCCAGGCCTCAGTCAAACTCTCGGAAGCAGTCAAGCTGGGCGTATCGCTGCCGATGGAACTGGCGATCAAGTGCGCCATCCAGTTTGGATTGAGCGTCGTTAGCTGATCGACTTTGCGAACTTCCGCACCATCGCTATTGAGCACCAGAAACCCAGGTTCGACGAACTTGTAAGGCTGCAGTGAATACCGTCGTTGCATTTCGCCTGCTGCGCTGGCTTGTACAGGAATAAAATTTTCATTGAGCAGCTCGCTGATACCTGGCCAGGAAAATGGACCGGCCAGCAAATAGCGATTGATGACTTTCTTACGGTCCATAAAGCTGCCACCGATCGTGGGCACGTACCAGAAAATTGGCTTGCCGGTACTTTGCGATTCACGGAAAGCCTCGGCCAGATCGCCGCGCCACTTGACGGCCGTCCCGCACTGGCTGGCGAACTGGCTGGGAACAATTCGCTGCTTGGCCGTCGAGTTCTGTTGTTGCCTGGCAAACACTGCATTGGGGAAGGTCAACAAAGCCACCATTGCCAGCGTCACACCCAAAACCATTGGCTGGCTCGCGATTCGTTTCGATTCCATCTGTGGTTTCCTTTGCAGTTCTATCCCTGGTTTGCCTTCGATTCGTGTTCAAGTTTATCCGTTTATGCAGAGGCTGTTAATCTCGAAACCTCAAAATCTGCTGGCAAGCTTTAACTAAACGCATAAATCAAATAAAATCTGCGGCATTAAAACAGCGAAATGGAATTTGATACTGATGGAAGTAATTTCACTGCAATCGGGAAGCAACGGAAACTGTTATTTTGTGGAAGCCGGTCAAGTGCGACTGCTGATCGATGCGGGTATCAGTGGACGGCAGGCCGAGAACCGATTGGCAGAACATGAACGCGACATTCGTGATGTCGACGCACTGTTGATTACTCATGATCACAATGACCATGCTCGGTCGATGGGCATTTTTAACCGCAAGTACGATATCCCGGTATTCGTGACCGAAAAAACTTATCGGGCCGCCAATACCTGGCGAAGTGTCGGCGAGATTTCAGGACTGAATCATTTTCAAGCCGGCGAAACTCTCACATTCGGCGAACAAAACGAAGTCCAGGTTCACTCCATACCCACTCCACATGACGGTGCCGATGGCGTGGTTTTCATCATCGAGCACGAACAGAGTCGCTTGGGAATTCTCACCGATCTGGGCCACGTGTTCGAGGGCTTGCGCGACGTGCTGTTGTCTCTGGACGCTGTGATTCTTGAAAGCAATTATGATCCCGAGATGTTGAAGCAGGGAACGTATCCCGAATCCATCAAACGACGGATTGCCGGACCGGGCGGCCACATCTCCAACCAGGAAGCGGCCGACCTGGTCAGTCGAGTCACCATGTTCGGGCGCCTCAAATGGGCCTGCTTGTGCCACTTATCTGATGAGAACAATTGCCCCAAAATTGCCAAACGTACATTCGAAGAAATTGTTGGCAAGTCTCAGCCTGTGTACGTCGCCAGTCGACTTGGTAGCTCAGGAGTTTTTACTCTATAGCAATGCTGGCAGATAGCTGAATCAATGTGCGAATTCGTGCATCGGCATCACAACTTTGACATTCTGGGCAAACTGGGAATCGCAAATTTCCATCACCTGGAATCGGTTACTGCATGAATGCTTCTAACTGGTCATTTTGCCGCACTTTTAATCGACTGAGTGGCAAATCCGAGTCGATAACTTCATCGAGAGACGTTCATACTTAAGACGCGGTTCGATGAATTTTGCATCGGTCACATTTCTGATATTTCTGCCCACGGTCTTTGCGCTGTATTGGTTGCTCAAAGACTATCGGCGGCAGAACATGTTACTTGTATTGGCCAGCTACCTGTTTTACGGGTGGTGGGATATTCGATTCTGCGCGTTGATGTTCGCATCCAGCATGATCGACTTCTATATCGGCCGGGCAATGGGCAACACCGACGATCAACGTCGTCGAAAATTGTTGTTGTTTTGCAGCTTGTTTGCCAACATCGGATTGTTGTGCATTTTCAAGTACTTCAATTTCTTTGTCGGCAATCTTCAGATGGCTGCTGCCAGTCTTGGCTGGGAGTTTTCGGACTTTACGTTGAAGGTAATCCTGCCAGTCGGGATCAGTTTTTATACTTTTCAGACTCTCAGTTACACGATTGATGTTTATCGGCGCAAACTTGATGCTCGCAAATCTCCTCTTGAGTACCTGGCTTTTGTGTCCTTCTTTCCACAATTGGTAGCGGGACCGATTGAGCGGGCTTGCCATTTGCTTCCTCAATTCGAAACCAAACGCGCTTTTTCGTTTGCTAACGGATCCCAGGGATGCCGGTTAATTCTATGGGGTTTGGCAAAAAAGCTACTCGTTGCGGACCAGATGGAGCTGATAGTCACAAGTCCGTTTAATTTTCCAAACCATCACCATGGCCCAGAATTATTGGTGGCATCGTTTTGTTTTACGTTTCAAATCTATTGTGATTTTTCTGCATATTCGGACATTGCCATTGGAACGGCACTGCTCTTCGGCATCCATCTCTCACGGAACTTCAATTATCCATTCTTTGCCAGGAGTTTGTCAGAGTTCTGGCGGCGTTGGCACATCTCGTTAATGGTCTGGTTTCGAGAGTATGTCTATATCCCGCTGGGTGGAAACCGGGTTTCGAGGCTCAGAAAATTTTCAAATGTAATTGTGGTTTTCTTCATCAGCGGCTTGTGGCATGGCGCCGCCTGGAAGTACATCTATTGGGGACTATTGCACGGGTTCGGAGTCTCTGCCGAAATGATTGGCAAGTCGAAATCGAAGGAGCCGGAAAACACAGCTCCCGGCATTGTTGCTCGATTGACCACGCCCTTTCAGGTGATTTGCACATTCAGTGTCGTATGCGTGTTCTTCATCTTTTTTCGCGCAATCTCGATTTCAGATGGATTATTAATTCTGGAGACAATTCTACTAAGCGTATTTAGTCCAGGATTTCTAAGCGCATTGATCGAGACAGTTCAATCAAACCATCGCATCTCACAAGCGTTGATCATTATTGGTTGTCTGGTTTTGATCGAGTTTGTGCAGCGTCACCGCGAGTGCCCTTTGGAAATACCTTTGCTCAATCTCAGAGCGGGTTGGTTCAGGCCTCAATGGCTCGCCTATACGGCATTGATCTGGATTACGCTTGAGCGCCTGGCCCAAGCTGGACCTGAGGAATTTATCTACTTTGCGTTTTGATTGTTGAACGATTTGGCTTTTGAACAATGAAGCAGTTCTTGAGAAAACTTACCGCCTTCGCAGTACTGCAATTAGTCGTCGTGGCTTTTGTGCTTAGTTATGGAC
>CAZOXC010000464.1:0-3627 GCA_964583205.1 uncultured Pirellulaceae bacterium
CAATTCGCTTTCGCAGATGGTTCGGTAAAAATGATTAGCTATGAAATCGGTGACGTGTTTGTTGCTCTGGGAACAAGGGCGGGCGGTGAAGTGGTTTCAAACGAGTATTGACTCGTTCTTTTGACCAAAAACCAACAACATTTCTAATGCCTACTTTTATGCATGTTGATTGGTCAAACCTGCGTACACAGTGCAATATTTCTCTTGAATTTCAAGGAATGGAAGGCGGTACCACCGCAACTCTCAAAAGCCTCGAATTTGATGCGCAAAGCCTTTAAAAAGGAGTGAAGCGAGCCGCCCTCAGTGAGGGCCATTTCCGTGTTACAACTTGCTAAATTCCCTGCAGTAAACATAATAAAAGCATGTCACTAAACGAAAAGAAAAACATCCGGCGTCGTCGTTGCGGTAGTTAGCCGTCTGCGAGCTGGTATGTATTTAGTATTCGAACCCGGCCGCCAGGTCGGGTTTTTTCGTTTTCGGTTTTGAATAAGCAGCTGGAATAAACGTGAAGCATTTTTTGACCACACAAGATTGGTCTCGAGACGACCTGCAAGGCATGTTGGACCATGCTCGACAGCTAAAGCAATCGCCGATCTCGAACGAATTGCAAAACAAAAGCGTTGCGCTGTTGTTTATGAACAGTTCCATGCGGACTCGCACTTCATTTCAGCTTGGTGTGCATCAACTGGGCGGGTTGGCAATCGTTTTGCAACCGGGAAAAGACGCCTGGCCGATCGAGTTCGAACCCGGAGTTGTCATGGAAGGGGAAGCTGAGGAACACATCAGCGAAGTTGCGGCGGTGTTGTCACGCTATTGCGACTTGATCGGGATCCGCGCCTTTCCAAAATTTCAAGACTGGGATGCAGAGCGGGAAGATCCGGTGATTCGGGCTCTGGCCAAACACTCGTCAGTGCCGGTCTTCAACATGGAGACGATTGTTCATCCTTGCCAGGAAATGGCCATGATGCTGACGATGCAGGAAAAGCTTGGTCGGGATCTGGCCGGAAAAAAGTTTTGCCTGACCTGGACCTGGCATCCCAAACCCTTGAATACCGCCGTTGCGAACTCGGCATTATTGATGGCTTCCAAGTTTGGTATGAACGTCAGTTTGTTGTGTCCCAGCGAGGAATACTTGCTTGATCCAATGTTCATGGAAGCCGGAAAAGAGAACTGCCGAGCGGCTGGCGCGAACCTGGAAGTGACTCATGATATCGAAGAGGCTTATGCCGGGGCTGATTTTGTGTATGCCAAGAGCTGGGGTGCAATTGGATACATCGGTCGGCCGGAAGAAGAGTGGGAATTGAGAAAAGACAAGCGTCACTTTATTGTTGACGGTCCCAAAATGCAGATGACCAATGGAGCCTGCTTCAGTCACTGTTTGCCTTTGCGCCGAAATATTAAGGCCACGGATGAGGTGATGGATGCCGACTATTGCGTGGCCATCGAGGAAGCGGAAAACCGTCTACATGTTCAAAAAGCGATGATGAGCAAGTTGATTGCCGGGAGCCCTGCATGAATTTGCCCGGTGACAACTCGGTCATGAATACCCGCCAGGTGATTCAGGAATTGCTGGGGCAATTGGGGAGCAGCCGGGAGGCTCGCGAATACCTCAAGCGGTTTAGCGATGTGAGTTCTTCCGAGTTTGCTGTGATCAAAGTCGGTGGGCAAGTGCTGCAGGATGACATTGACGAACTGGCTTCAGCGCTGAACTTTCTATATGTCGCGGGTTTGTATCCGATTGTGGTGCATGGAGCCGGGCCGCAACTGGATCAGGCATTGAAAGAGGCCGGCATCGCCACAGAGAAACTTGATGGGTTGCGAGTCACCACGCCGGAAGTGATGGCAGTGGCCAGAGATGTCATCTATCAACAGAACCTGGCGCTGGTCGATTCGCTGGAAAAAATTGGCGTGCGAGCCAGGTCGGTGCAGCATGGTGTGTTTCACGCCGATCTCAATCAGAATGAAAAGCTGGGGCTGGTCGGCGAGGTATCGGATGTCAACTTGTTTTCGATCCGCTCGGCGATAAATGCCAAGTCGATTCCGATTGTGACTTGTCTGGGAGAAACGCGATCCGGTCAGGTGCTGAACATCAATGCGGATATTGCCGTCAACGCACTTGTGAACTCGATTCAACCGTTCAAGGTGATTTTCCTGACAGGAACGGGCGGACTGTTGAATGATCAAAGCGAGGTCATTTCGGCGATTCAATTGACGACCGACTACGAACGAATCATCAATGCCGATTGGGTTCATTCCGGTATGAGTGTGAAAATGCAGCAGATCAAGCAGCTGCTGGATGGCTTGCCCGACACCGCCTCGGTCTCGATTACGTCGGCCAAGAACCTGACTCGGGAATTGTTTACACATACGGGTGCCGGAACGCTGATTCGCAAGGGTGAATTGCTGACGGCCAGCCAGTCGCTGGATGATGCCGGGTTGGAGCAGTTGGCACGATTGATTGAAACTTGTTTCGAAAAGGCCGTGGCGACCAACTGGTTTGAAAAACTGAAATTGAAGGAAGTCATCTGGTCTGAGAGTTGGCGGGCGGCTGCGGTGATCGATTGTGGAATTGACGGAGTTGCTTATCTGGACAAGTTCGTGGTGACACCCGATGCGCAAGGCGAAGGGATCGGATCGGCATTGTGGAAGGAAATCAAAGCGCGGCACCCGCAGTTGTACTGGCGCAGTCGAAGAACCAATAAAATCAATCAATGGTACCTGCGTCAGGCAGATTACAGTTGGCGCTCCGGTAAGTGGATGTTGTTCGGTTACGGCATAGAAGATTTCTCGATGGTTGATCGTTGCGTTGCCGACTCGCTGCAGAGAAACGAATATTGGAACGAGTGTGAGACCGAACAATGATGCGAGTTGGAATTGTGGGCGGTCGAGGCTACGTTGGCGAGGAATTGATCCAGATTCTTCTGCAGCATGAAAAGTCTGAAATCGTCTTTGTTGGCTCGACTTCGCAAGCTGGAGAATTGGTGGCCGATCATTCCGATCAAATTGAGGATCGGGTATTGCGATTTGATGCGATGGATCTGGCGAGAATGCGCGAGCAGGAAGTGGACGTGTGGGTGCTGGCTCAGGCCAACGGCCAGGCCGCGCAATGGGTGGCTGACCTGGATAACGGACGAGCAAAGTTTCTTGATATCAGTGCTGATTTTCGTTTTGACCAGGATTGGGTTTACGGTTTGCCGGAATGGAACCGTCAGCGGATCAAGGGCGCGGCGCGAGTTGCCAATCCAGGCTGCTATGCGACTGCGGCGCAGTTCGCTTTGAACCCGCTCAAGCCCTATCTGCTGCCAACACCCACGGTGTTCGGGATTTCAGGATTCAGCGGGGCCGGCAAAACGCCATCCGATAAAAATGACCCTCGGCGGTTGCATAACAATATTTTGCCTTACCGACTGACGGACCACATGCATGAGCGGGAAGTCTCGCAGCAGTTGGAGATGCCAATCGACTTTATGCCTCATGTGGCCGCATTTTTTCGAGGCATTACGGTTACTATCAACGCGCATCTGGACAGGGTTGTCGATTTGCAGGAGCGATTCGAAAAATGTTATTCCGGTAACGAGCTGGTCGAGGTTCAATCGTCGATTCCGGAAGTCGCGGATGTTCGGGGCA
>CAZOXC010000465.1:0-3626 GCA_964583205.1 uncultured Pirellulaceae bacterium
GGCAATTGGAATGCTGTTGCGTTACAAAGGTGCTCTCATGCGTTATGTACTTGCGGTTGTAATCTTAAATATTGCATTTACTTCAAGCGTGATGTCACAAGATCGATACAAGTTTGTTGATATCAGTCGCGTAGGCGACGCGGACGTTCGACGCCTTGAAGCTGGAGTCGATGTTTGGCGTAGGACAGTGGGATTTGTTGCAAACTACGAATACTCTTCGGGTTTTGCTACATCTTTAGAACAAGCATGGAATGGCGAATGGCTTGACGACACATCGAATGAATTGTCCCAACGACGCGCGACTGGAACGATCGTAAAGCGTGGCACGCACATGAGGTTTTCAGCTACATTTGAAAGTGGGTCGGATGTAGATCCAGAGACTGGATTAACTCACTTTGCGTCCGAAGACATTATTCAGACAGACGACATTCGCATTAAGTTTTGGCCGAGGCAAAAATCGATTCTCGATGAGACTGAAAGGTTGTCTCCGGCTCAAATCAAATTCGTTCGAACGGAAGACCTTGGCGTAGGCGGTAAGGATAGAAAGAAGTTGATGGATTCGGTTCCCATCTTCATCCCGAATTCCTTTTTTTCAACTGGCGGCAACGATGGATACGTCATGTCTCACATTGATGTGAGGTCGGCTGACGGAGAGACACTGGAATTCAAAGTCGTCGAGGAATCAGACGCAACAACAATTACAGCCCTTGTGACGCGTGCAAATGGCGATACCACAAAAAGGTATGACTTTACCTTCAATATGCTTTCGAAAGTTCCCTGCTTGAAAGAGTACAAATACCAGGTATTTGCGAAGGCAGGTGAAGTGAGACATGTCCATCACCAAGTCTTGTCGGATTTCGTTGATTGCGGTAACGGCTGCTTGATGGCAAAAAAATTGACAGAAGTTGCTGGGCCGCTTCACAAAAAAATAGGCGGGCATAGTTCGCTGTTCGTCGGGCGTCGATGGGAAAGTAAGAACCTTGGCAGCCGACCGCCGCAAGAATCGGATTTCGACATTTTAGTACCAGCAGGGACAGCATGGCTCCGCTATAAACCAATGCAGTTTAAAGCATCGAAGGAGCCTATGTCGATAAATCCGTTTTCGATCGAGATTGATGATATCGTTGCCTTGGATGATTACGACACAGCTATCGAAAAAGGACAGCGTGGTCCGCCAAGTTCGTCTGGCAGTAAAAAGTAATGCCGGAGTACCTGCCTTGCAAGTTGCAGGAATAGTTTTTGGGCTTGTGTGTCTTGCTACCGGGTTTCGCATCCGGAACAAGGTTGCTTTGAAGTAGTGGGTAGTATGTTGGCGGTATTCAACCAATTGATCAGATTGTGCCTTGTTCTGATGCTTTGCTTGACATTGCTCGGTTGCACCACCAGTCACACACTAACGGATCAGTTGCAGCACGAATATGAACATGACGCCGGATACGTCTTGACGTCGCCCGATCGCAAACAGCTATCTAAAGTATCTGCATCGATTCGTCCGCGAATTAACATCCAGTATGGGTCGGTTGTGCTCGTTTTTCTCGACTCGCGATGTGAGACGTGTGATGAGTTCAAGAAATTCATTCATGAGCGAGACTGTATGTCGCATTCATCCATAGTGATTGTCGAGACTGGGCCACTTGCGAACGGGCAATACAACTCTACGCAAGGGATTCGTGTTCCGGTGCCACTTGCAATCTGGCTTGAAGATTCGTTTGTTATCAATGTATTTTCGGCGAGTGATCTGTAAAGAAAGGTATTTCGCTATGCAACGTCCAATATTTTCTCGCTTGGTGTTCGCGTGTGTCGCAGTGATTGCTGTGGTCAATTCAGTGAGGGTGCTGCATGCGCAAGACAGTACAGGGAACTGGGTGCGACTGTTTCGCAATGACACGTTTGTAATCGTCAATGCAAAATGCGAGTTCGAGCTTCGTCCACTCTCTGTTGGCGGGCAAGCTCAGTTGTCTCGGCTGTCTCCGCTTGACGTTCTGAAGCATGACGGTATAGAAGCCGAGCTTGCATTATCTAAACGCCAGCTGGATAAACTGGACACGTTGCAAAAGGAGTCGCAGGCCGAATTAAGACGCATTCTGAGTGAAATTGAACGACGTTTTGTTTCCAGTAGAGCGACTGTTTCCAGAGATGATCACGATGCAGTTGCCGCCTGGTTTGCAGATGTTGAATCAGATATGCAGCAGATTTTGCTTAAAGATCAATTTGAGCGATTTCAGGAAGTGTTGCGAACTTTTGAGCGACGAAATCAAGGGTGGATGACCGTGCTGCGTCGCATGTCACAGGATAGGCGTTTAGGGCTGACTTCGATCAACAATCAGGGTGTTGCCACAAAGCTTGCGGCAATTGCCGACGAAGTCGAAGAGAAAGCACGAGAACTATCTGAGTCGATCGTCGAGGATATTGTTGAGGTGTTATCTGATAAGCAGCGTGAGAAACTTAGTATGTACACAGAGTTGTTTGGTGATGATCAGCCCGCCATCCCGCTAAGTCTTCTTGTGTGGCAGTTGCGATATTTTGATAATTTTTCAGCAGGCGATGTATCAGTCGCCCCCCAACAGGGAAAGGTTTTGCTTGAGACCTATCGTTGCGTTCCGATTTTTGTGGTGAATAAATTTGGGCAGCTTGAAAAACACACGACCGGTCAGTCCGAGATGCCCATGTATGATGCCTACGTGTCGTATCAAAGCATGTTATCCAATGAAAAAGTGTCGCAAATTCTGGCTCTTTCACCCGAACAACTTGAGCAGGTTGCCGAGATTGTTGACGATTGCAGGCTGGAGTCAAATGCTGTTTCGGATCGACACAAGGTTAACGGAAACCTTTCACCTCGTGACGTCAATCAGATGTATGAAGATGTCGCCAGTTCAGGGGTAGAAAAGTTCCTTGCGGTGTTATTGCCACATCAGCGTGCATCGTTGGACTATATTGCAACGGCTCTTGATTATTACCGTCGGGGAGCAGTTGGGGCGATTTGCGATGGACCGCTTCAGAAAGAGCTCGAAATCACTAAGCAGCAGGTAAAGCAAATCACCAATGCTGCGAAACGCGGGCTCCGAACAATTGAAGTCCGATCAATTGAAATTGAAGCGGAAGTCACCGACGCAGTGTTGGCAATCGTTGGAGAAGAAGCGTCGCAAGAGCGTATTCGGGAATATTTCGGTACTCCGTTGGCACATGTGCCGGTAAATTTGGAGCTTTTTGCAAACAGCCTCCGAATGAAACGGTAGCGTTGTGGCAAAAGAACCAGTAAAGGACAGGCGTAAATCGGATTCTTTCAAGAACACTTACGTTTGAAGAGGTGCAGGCAATTCAAAGAATTGCAAATAAATATCAAACTGATATATATGTCGTCGGTAGTCGCGCGAATAACGAAGGCAAAAACATTTATACGAAATTGAAAAAAGGGAAAGGCGATAGGCGTAGGTCTGATATCGACTTTAAGATCGATGGGGCTCACAAAGATAAACGCCAAATTATTGCCGAATTAGACGGGCTCAACGGCGTTGGTAGTGCAGAATTAAAATACGATTGGCGAAAAGGCGTAGACGAACCCTTTATCAAATTCTTTCCCGACTAGGTTCAGATTGATGACGAAAAATGTTTGGCTAAGTTTTGAT
>CAZOXC010000466.1:0-3611 GCA_964583205.1 uncultured Pirellulaceae bacterium
ACTCCATTCTGAGGAAGGTGTGGACGCTTGATTGCCACCCACCAGCCTGACGGCGACAAAGTGATTATCCTTGAACCAATCGCCCATTTGATTTCTGAAAATCTGCAAGTGCGGATAGTTTGCGTTGACGACCGCGATATCCTGCCAGCCATCTCGATCAAAGTCCCAGCGAATATTGGCTCGACTGTCACAGATGGAATCGGTGCCCGAGACAATCGAGTGATCGTTGAATCGTCCGTTTTGGTCATTCAGGAACAAGTGGTTTCGTTCATGTCCACTCTGCGAGTGAGCCAGCACATCTCCATTGGCTTGCTGGTCGTAAAGTTCATATAGTCTGCGACTGCCGGCTTTCGGCTGGTTTTTCCATTCACCCGAGTTGCCGACTGATTTCTGCAGTGACGAGTCTGTACGCACGACCGCGCGCCAGAATTCACTTCACAAATCCTTGTCGCTGGCGACATCTCCCGGAGCTGTGTAGTAGCCGCTGCTCACGTAGAGGTCGGGATAGCCGTCGTTATTGAAGTCACTGAACAAACCACCCCAGGACCAACCTGCTTTGGCTGCCGAATATTCATAGGGCACACTCTGCGATGCCAGTTCGAATCGATCGTTGGATTGATGAAACAATCGATTGCCCTCGGCAGCGCGCCCGAACCGCTGGTCGAGTCCTTCGATTTGTTCGGTGATTCTCAATCCCGCTTTGCTGTACATGTTGGAAACGTAAAGATCCAACTCACCATCCTGGTTGTAATCGGCCCACGAGGCGCCCATCCCAAAACCTTGCATCAGTGTTCCACCCTTTTCCAGCGTCACATCAACGAAATTCTGAGAGCCGTCCGTTTCAAGATCGTTTCGCAACAGGAAATCCGGAGCAAAGTCGTTGCTGACATAAAGATCCTGGTCACCATCATTGTCATAGTCAGCCCAGGTGGCCTGCAATGTGTTGTGGTGCAGGCCGGTCTGGTTGTTCAATTTTGAAATTTCGAATTTCCCGCCACCTTGATTCGAGAGCAGAACATTGGGCGGCCCCAGTTCATTGACATAGGGTTGAGACTGGTCAATCGATTGTTTGACGATTTGGGCTGCAGCTGGAGTCAGGAATTTTTTCGTCCAGTCAGCGATCGTGAAATTCTCCGTGTTGGGAAATCCATAGCAGCAGAAGTAAAGATCCAGCAGACCATCGTTGTCAATATCGACACAGGAAACCGACGAAACCAGGAACGGTAGATCTCTCGACAATTCAGATTCGACAAACTTGCCATTGTCGTTGAATAAAATCAACGAGCGTTTGTAGTTTCGTCCGATCACGACATCCTTGTCACCGTCGTTGTCGAAATCGGCAAAGATCGCACTGGAACAGGTGCCGTCGATATCCAATCCGTATTCGGCAGCTACATCTGCGTAGGAACCATCGGATTGACGTTTCAGGAACTGGTTGGTTTTCCATTCGTCACAAATATACAGCTCGTCTATTCCATCACCGTCAATGTCGACGACTGCCAATCCGGGATGTTGAGCGTCCAGCGCGTTTCGAAAATACGCTTCAAACTCTGGCTGATTCAAGCGAATCACTTTCTCGGTAAACAGTTTTTTCAAATACACCTCGTGCTGAGCCAGCAGTACCTGCGGAAGATCGTTTGTGTTGACCAGTTGTTTGGTTATTTCCCGGAACAGCAAGTTCGGGTTCAGGTTGATTTCTAGCTTACTGGTTTGCCAATGGGTTATGACCCAGTTTGATTCTGCTGATTCTGAAGGCTGGCGTTGCCAGGTGATCGACATCGCCCCCTGGATGTCGGCAGCTTGTTGATCCCTATCCTGCCCGAGAGCTCGAAAGTTAATGCTCGACCGGAAAGTTGTGTTGTCCTGGTCCGTAAATTCACCTCGCACCAGGTAAAACTTGACATTGCGTAAGTAGGTGATTTTCTCGAACAGCTCGGGCCAGATTGATAGCTCGCTTCGGTCGACGTTGGTTGATTCAGCAACTTCCGTTGCCTGCCTCGGTTGCGATAAACCAGTCGAAAATTTCAAGTTCTGAATTCCCGCATAGGTGACTGAGTCCGCAAAAAGATGATTGGAATATTCATCTGGAACTTGAAGATTTTCGGCACTGCGGTTCAGTTGTTTTAGCAAGGGAGTCAGTTGCAGCAGCAATTCTTCCGATGCGACTATATTTCGGACGGCGGTTTCATGCGCGGACCGATCGGAATTTGATTGAAGTGACGAGTCGGCAGTGTCGGTAGCGTTCTGCTGGTTGGAATTAGAATTGCACCCAGCCAACGCCGCAACGCAAACAGCGCAAAGCAAGACCCTGGTTGCCAACAGTCCGGGCATTTTCGGCGACTGACGAGCCAAGATTAATAGTCCTGATTTAAAGTTGTTTCGTGGAAACAGCCTGGTCTTCCAGCCTGTGCATTCTTTTTCGATGTGGCTTCCAGCATAGACAATCCGTTGTGCCTGTTGATTCAAGGGTAGCCTGGAAACTCAAAAATCAAGAAACGAAAAAAGCCACCGAACAATGTTCAGTGGCTATTTTATCATCAATTGACCGTGGCCAACATCAATTATTACTTGCGGCGACGTCGAACAACAACGCAGCCAAGACCCAATGCTAACAATCCCAAGCTGGTTGGCTCAGGGATAGCTACCAATGTTCCAAAATTTGCACCAGATAAAGCGAGCGTGTAGGTACCACCAGCGTTGACAGCGCCTTCCCAACTAGCGAATACTCCGTCAGATGCTGGATTAATACCGTGCAGTCCATCGAAACTGTTACCAGAGTCTGCCAGGTTTACGCCATTGGCGTCCAGTGCATCATCAGCAAATCCGTTAACAACTACGATAACCTGATCACCAACAGCCGGGTCGATTGGACTGTTGACCAATCCATCTGCACCAGGGAATGTTGCAGTGTCACTCAGCAATGAATGAAGAGCAGCACCGGACTGTGAGGAGTCGTCATTGAACATCAAGAGATTGCCCGCTGTGTCAAACAACCACAAACGAGTATCAGTTTCTGAACCGGCAGTTACTTCAATGTCCCAATCGGCGTTATTGATTGTGATCAAATAGGCATCAACATCTGATGCACCACCGTTATCTTGCAGGTTACCTTCAATTTGATCGAACAAAGTCGAACTGGTAACTGTTTGGAATCCCCCAACCGGGAAGTCTCCAGCATCACCACCACCATCAGTGGTTTCATCCCAAATGTCGGCGCCCACCGGGGCGGACATCAGGACAGCCGCGAGCATTGCTGCAGCTGTAAGTAGCTTCTTCATAGTAGTTTCTCCAAGGCGGAACAAAGACGAAAAAAAAATTCAAAGTTGACTGCGCATTTGCTTACTTAAATTGAGCAGAATCACCTCTAGCTTAGCCAAATCTGCCATCCAATGAAGTGCAGCAGTCCGAATTTATTACCTAATCAGCTTTTTTTCACTTGCCCGTACCCGGCATCCTGAGTAATAAACAACGAAACTTCGGTATTTTGTGCGTTTCCAGCCATTTTGGCCCAAAGTGCCAGCATTATCGCTCTTAAACAACGAAATGACTGAAATCATCCAATATTTGACAGGTTTGCTGTGCTCGGCCATCTGAACCCCAATGACTGACCA
>CAZOXC010000467.1:0-3609 GCA_964583205.1 uncultured Pirellulaceae bacterium
AACTTGGCCTGTATCCTGAAAGGAGAATACCGCTGCGCCGGGTGCGACGTCGCGAAATGAATTGAGCAAGGCGATCACAATTTGATTTGGGCCACCAAAAGCTACAAAAGTTCCCAACAGAGTCCAGTAGAACAGTTTTCCCAATGCCGAATTTCCGTCGTCCTGGCCGGCAGCCGGGTTTTGTCCCAATGACCAGCCCGTCAATTGCGAGATCATGTCACCGGCAATCGAAATCTAAAACAACAGAATGCGAATCCCCAGTCCCAGCAACAAGCCGATCGCTAACTCGCCGGCAATCGATTCAACGAAACTGCGCGAGGGCAGCGCGGCATCGATTGTGCCAATCGAAGGCATTACCAACAGCGTGAGCAATCCTGCAATCGCGGCGCGATACCGCAAAGCCACCCAGGTAGACCCGAACATCGGCGCCACGGCAAGCATAGCCCCAATTCGCAAGGCAACAAACAGAATTGCCAACCCATTGGCGGACTCGAACATTTCGTTCATCAAGGTTGCCCGCTGATTGATTCAGGCACCCGTTCAATCAGGTTCGAGCTGTAGCTGGTCATCGTTTCAATCAACCAGGGCATCGCGAATAACAACACCAGGATCACAGCCACAAACTTGCACACCGTCGCAATCGTCTGGTCCTGAATTTGCGTCATCGATTGCAAGGTAGTCACGGCAAAACCTACCAACAAAGCAACGCCCAAAACCGGCAATGCAACGATTACTGCCGTTTGCAGAGCTTCTCGGGACAAGTCAATTACAAGGTCTGGATTCATGAGCTTGTTCGGATCGTTTTGAAAACTTGAAATGAAATCGCTTCGACGCCCTGCCTGACTTACAGACCGTCGGACACGTTTACGTCAGACACATTTACGTCAGACATAGGGCGCAAAACTCTGTAACAGCATCCCCACAACCAGCGACCAACCGTCCACCAACACGAACAGAATCAGTTTGAGAGGCAGACTGACCATCGTCGGTGGCAACATCACCATTCCCATCGAAACGCTGACACTGGAAACGACCAGATCGAGCACCAGGAAGGGCAAAAAGATCATGAACCCGATCATAAAAGCAACCTTGAGCTCGCTAATCAAAAACGCCGGCAGCACCACCTGAACCGGAACGTCATCGTAAGTTTGAATCTCCTGTTGTCGTTGTTCTTCTGGCAAGTACTCGTAGAACATCACGATGTCATCCGCGTTGTCGGCGACATCTATTTGCCGGCACATGAACCGTTTAACTGGCTCAACGCCCTTGGCCCAGGCTTCCTCCCAGGTCATCTCACCCGAGGATTCGGTGTAGGGGACAATCGCTTCCTGATGCACTTCCGTCCAAACCGGAGTCATCACCAGGATCGACATGAACAACGCCAGACCCGTTACGACTTGCGTGGAAGGCGTTTGGCCGATTCCCAGCGCTTGTCTCAACAAGCTCAACACCACGACGATCCGCACAAAACTGGTGGTCATCAAAAACAAAGCGGGGGCCAAGCTGATCACCGTGATCAAGCCTACATACTGGATTGTCGAGGGCAGTTTCTCCGGCGAAGTCAGTTGCTCCGGGTCAAGCGAATTTAAAAAGGGCAACGAACCCTGATTGATCGGAGCAGAATCGTTCGGTAGCGACTGTGACTGTGATTGTGACTGTGACTGTGACTGTGACTGTGACTGTGATTGGGAAACATCAAATTCGCTGCCTTGATCCGGCAGTTGGAATTCCTGGCCAAACAATTCTTGACCCGACAATGCCATCAGCAGCAGCGACAATCCGCAACAGACCCGCCACATCAATCGAAGATTGAATTCAAGTCTTTTCAAATTGGCCGGGCGATTTTGGTTGATCAAGAGTATCTCGTTGTCTTGGCGAACATTCGGGCGCTGAAGATTAAGGCGTCAAGTCTCAAGCTTCAAAAACCGGATTGCGACGAGTGGGCTGACTGGAAGGCAACTGTATCGATCCATTGCGAACTCGGTTCATGAACGAAGGATTGCCTTCACGGACCAGTCGTTCGATTTCCAGGATTTCGCTGGGATCGGTGAATTCGGCCAGCGTATCGGAATGCTGGCCAGAGCTGGAAATCAACAGCACTCGGTTACCAACGCGGACCAGTTGCATTTGCTGATTCCGATTTAAGGACGAGCGGGCGAGTATCTCCATTGGGTTTGCGGTCGAACTTCCGCTTACCCGTTTGTTTCCGAAAAAGGTGCTCACAAACACCAACAACGCCAACACGACTGACAATCCACCAACGGTTTTGGCACCCATTTTTTTTGTCTTCGGATCAATCGATCCCCAAAGCTCCTGCAGCGAGAAACCTTCGACCGAAAAGCCCTCCGATTCGGTGGATGCCGGAAACGACTTGTCCAACGGATCCAGCGGCTCGTTAGCCATTCCCATCAGCGACTCCAGCAGATTCTCTGACTGAGATTGGGTTTCCGATTGCGTGATCGAATCGATTTGCGCCTTCGCAACACCGCTGCAGGAAGTCATCAAGACACCGATAAGAATCGCCAAACTTTTTTTAACGTTCATGGCTTACACTCTCCGCTACGTATTTGTTGGGTCGCAGAATCAACAGTGCCAATACTCCAAACACGACAAGCACGACTGCCGTCCAGTTGGTTTGCAGCCAGTTACTTAACTTGCGAGTATCGTTTGCTGCACCCGAACGCACTTCGCTGTGTGGATCAAGGATCACACGCACGTTGTCGAGTTGATCTGCCGGCAGTTGCTCACTGACGGTTTGCACAATTTCTGTTTTGACTTCCAGAAAACAAGCTTGGACTTCTTCCCAGGAAGCGTTCGACTGAGCCGGGTTTCGGCGAGTCAAAATTTCCCGAACACCGTATTCAGGAATGTAGATATCCACAAAAATCTGCTCGGTGGCTGGAGTCGAATAGGAAACCAACTGGTTATCCGATGTATTCTTCCGGTGCTGGCTCTGGGACAGGGAAACTTGACCGTTGCTGCCCACGAAACTCGAATCGCCCTGATCATTCTCACTGGAATGGTGAACTTGATGTCCGGCAAACTGAGTAGGCGATTCCGAATTGAAGCCGGACGAAGCCAACCTGGATTTCGATGTTTGCTGCTTAACCTGCACATCAATGCTGATATTCTGGAACCCCGAAAGTTTCTCGGTGAGCAATTCCTGTAGAGCCTGCTGCTGAATTCCTCGAGCATAGTCAGCTTGAGTACTCTGCGGGTAAGCTTCACCTTGCTCAAGTGCCAGGCCGTTTGCCAGATCGATCAGTTCGATCTCGTTGCCTTGCAAGCCTGGAAATGTGCCTCGAGTCTGTGCTCGAATGGTCTCAATGGTTTGCAGTTTCAAAGGTTGCTGATTGACCGACTTGAACGAAATCGCCGCTCGACGTTGGGTCGGTTTGAATGGCTGGCTGTTTTTGACTTCGTCATATTCCACCCAGGCTTGTTCGATTTGCGGCAACAATTCCAGCCTTTGCTGCAAGCGAACTTTTTTTCGCTCAAGTGACTGCTGTGCCTGTTGCCGAGTCGACATAAATGGATTCGATATCGCCGCGCCTACAGGCTGCTCGCTGGCTGGACTCAACAAATCATGTTTGGCAATCGACTTCAGGT